>NZ_LT841358.1:17072-324454 GCF_900177045.1 Candidatus Nitrosotalea okcheonensis | reverse complement strand
TGGTTTTCAAACTCCACCAGAATCACATGCTTGCCACTACGTGTTTCCAACAGTCGTCTTCTTACAAAGCCATCAAATTTTGAGAGCTCGACATTAGATTCAGATATCCAGTTTTTGAACTCGTCTTCTGAGCCCTTTTTGATTTGAATTTCTGCTGAAACTACAAACATATGCTTGATCGGTAATTATATGAATAATAATATTTCTAAGATTGTCATGCATAGCAAGTTGCACGTGTCTAAATGGTGCTATATTCGCACAGACTCAATAATTCTAAATAACGGAGTAATTCGATCAAAGACATGAATGAGAAGCTCCTAGCATATGGATCAATCATTGCGGCCATAGTGATAATGTCAACCATCGTATTCCCATTTTGGAATTTGATTCCATCCATGGTTACAGAAAAAGCCAGAGTTGTATATTTAGAAGGAGGCGGCAAATGCACTGTAGAAACAAGTGATGGTTTTGACATACGTGGCATTCCTTGCAACAATGCAAAGGTAGGAGACAATATCACTGCAACATATGATGTAAAGGTAAAAGACAGAGAGCACAAAATATAGCAGATTAGAGAAGTTTTAGATCCTTTGTGACTTTATCAATCATTTCTTCTGGAGCAGGACCTATCGATATGCATGTCACAGTCCCAGGTTCTATCTGAGTATGACCTGCATCAGTGACCTCAGACCAAGGCAGATCATGTGATATCGCATCACGTTTTATTTTTTCAAGCTCTGACATGCTAGATACTTTAACAACAACTTTTTCTTGTCCGTATCTTTCCCACTGATCAAACCATTCTCTTTTTGATTTTCTCACATGCTCTGCTCCCAAAACACATGCGTGACCTACTTGTGCAGCAATCTTTCCAGTACCCATCCCTAAATCTTTTCTTACAACAATTACTTGCTTGATTGTACCCATACTGATTTTGAATTACATTAGGGCATGTTAAACTTTTGAACAGCGTGTTTAACAAAAAAGGCTTGTTTGATTTTCATATTATATCCATAAATAACGGTATTATTTTACTAGATACATGCCAGGTATGAAATGCGTATCATGCGGAATTGGATTCTTTTCTGCCACTGGTTCAGACAAATGTTCCAAGTGTTCAGACAAGGGCCATCATGAAGCCGCAGCAAGTCATGACTCTTGTGGTTGCGGTCATAGCCACTAACCCATTTTTTCTCACCATAAAATAAAACCGAGTTTTTTCAAATCCGTATTGAATTAATAGTGTATGTACAAAAAATAAGAAACATGGATTATGATGTAGTCATAGCAGGCGGAAGTGTTGCAGGATTACTATGTGCCAGAGAGATTGCAAGTAAGAACCATCGAGTCCTAGTAATAGAAGAAGACTCTGAGCTGGGAACACCTGAACACTGTGGTGGAGTAGTCAGCATCTCTGCAATAGACGACTTGGGCATCATACCAATGAGGGCCACACTTGACAACAAGGTACGCTCTGCAAAAATAGTATCACCATCTGGAAAAGAGTTTACAATTGATGCAAGGCAGCAACAAGTAATAGTCTTGGATAGACGAGAATTCGACAAGCAGATTGCGCACCAAGCTCAGGTCAAGGGAGCTGAAATTAGAGTAAGAACATCACTGCGAGAGATTACAAAGGAAGGAGTTCGAACATCGGATGGCGAGATCAAGTGCAAATTTGTTGTAGATGCAAGAGGTGTGACATCTCTTGTTCAAAAAGACCGAACTGGCACTCTCCAGTCAGCACAGTACGAGATATTTGCAGACTGGATAGACAAGGAAAGAATCGAGGTCTATTTAGATCAAGAAAGATATCCCGGATTTTTTGCATGGGTCATACCTACTAGAAGAGATGAGGCAAAAATAGGAGTAGCAGGAAGAGGAATTAATCCAGCACAAGTAATCGAGGAATTTCTCAAGAAAAAAGGAAAACATTCCACCATTAGAAAAATATTTGCCCCAATTTGGATCAAGGGGCCAATCAAAGAGTTTGTTACAGGAAATGTTATCACAATAGGTGATGCGGCAGGACAAGCCAAGCCCACAACTGCTGGAGGAATCTATTCATCAGGAATTGGCGGCATATTTGCAGGCAATGCAATTTCCAAGTTCTTGGAATCTGGAAACAAGTCAGAACTGGCAGAATATCAAAGAGAATGGAACAAAAAATTCGGCAAGGAGTTTGAGAATATGCTTCTTGCGCGCTCTTTACTTGAGAGAATGGACAACAAAACAATTGACTCAATATTTGACTCGATAACACCAAAGATGCTTGATGAAATCTCAAAGGAAGGAAGTTTTGATTTTCATACTACATCGGTTGCCAAAATACTTGGCGTAAGAGGATCGGTCAAGGCGGTACAAGCAATTCTTGGAAATGAATTGAGAAGATTGCTGAGCTGAGTCAAAATTGATAAGCAAGGTATAAATTCAGTAGAAATCGAGTTTTAATCATGTCATCAACAATAGCATTACCTGTCTGCAGTTCTTGTCACAGACCAATAATGCCTAACGATAAGTGTGTAAAATTCAATTGCCCAAGTTGTGGCTCGGTATTACTCTGGAGATGTGAGAGTTGTAGAGAAGCAGCAAGACCATACAAATGCAATTCATGCACATTTGAAGGACCTTAGAAATTGGCGCGACTTTCACTTAGAGCAAAAATTCTCCCAACAGGAACTGAAATAAATCTAGACGACATTGCAAAAAAGATCACCGTATCATTAAAGGAGGGTATTATACTTTCAAAATATACAAAAGAGCCGCTTGCTTTTGGCCTCTATTTCATTAATGCAGAGTTTGCCCTAGACGACAAGGAAGGTCAAATGGATTCTCTTGAAAACGTAGTACGTTCAATTGAAGGAGTTGGAGAATTCGAAGTACTAGGCTTGAGCAGAACATCTGTTGATATGAAGTAGGTATCAACTTGGTAAAAAAAGACGAACTGCTACAAATGCGGGTCGGCGAAGCAAAACAAAGAGACGTTGGAAAAAGACGAGCCAGAATTGAACCAGAGGCAATGGAATTTTTAAAAGTAGAAGCAGGCGACATGGTTGAAATCATGGGTAAAAGATCAAGTTGTGCAGTAGTATGGCCTGCAGATGACGACAACAAGACACCAGATGTCATTCGAATAGATGGTCAAACAAGAAAAAATGCAGGAGTTGGAATCAACGACTTGGTAAATGTGAAAAAGGTAACAGCCAAGCCTGCCAAGACTGTAACTTTAATGCCGGTAAACGGAAATGTTACAGTTGACAAGGAGTTTACAGATTTTGTAAAAAACAGACTACGTGGTTTACCACTTTCTGAAGGTGATGAGATATCAGTAATGATTCTTGGAAATTCGATGGATTTCAAAATTCACAAGATCTCTCCAAAAGCTGTTGTAAAAATAGAACGAAGTACTTCGGTTACTATACTTACTGAGACATCCATTGATAAAAAAGTCAGAGTTACATTTGATGAAATAGGTGGCCTTAAGACACAGACTAAAAGAATGCGGGAAATTGTAGAACTGCCATTAAAACACCCCGAAGTTTTCACAAGACTCAATGTAGAGCCACACAGTGGAATATTGCTGTACGGCCCTCCAGGATGTGGAAAGACATTGATTGCAAAAGTATTAGCAAGTGAATCAGAGGCAAACTTTTACTCAATTAACGGTCCAGAGATAATGAACAAGTATTATGGAGAGACAGAGGCAAGATTACGAGATATTTTCAAAGAGGCAAGAGAAAATTCACCAAGTGTGATATTCATTGATGAAATTGATGCAATCGCCCCAAAAAGAGAGGAAGCATATGGAGATGTGGAAAAGAGAGTAGTGGCTCAGTTATTAGCCTTGATGGACGGTCTGAACGACAGAGGAAATGTAATAGTTCTTGGTGCAACAAACAGACCGGAAAGTGTAGACCCTGCTTTGCGAAGACCAGGTAGGTTTGACAGAGAGATTGAGATCACAGTACCAAATGCAGACGGTAGGCTTGAGATACTACACATCCACACACGCGGCATGCCACTTCAAGATGTAGACCTCAAAACACTTGCTGCAGAATTACACGGATATACAGGTGCGGACATCAAATCATTATGCAGAGAAGCTGCAATGAAAGCCCTCAGGACATTCTTACCAGAGATTGAGAACGAGAATGAAAAGATAGCGCCAGATGTATTAGAAAAGATGAGGATAACATTACCGGACTTTTACGATGCAATGCATGAAATCGTGCCAACTGCCATGCGCGAATTCTATGTTGAGAGTCCAAAAGTATGGTGGAAGGAAGTTGGGGGACTGGATGATGCAAAAAGAACTCTAGAAGATAACTTGATCACTGCAATAAAAGAACCAGTCAAATTCCAAAAGATGGGAATCAAACCTCCAAAGGGCGCATTATTGTACGGTCCATCAGGATGTGGAAAGACGTTACTTGCACGGGCTCTTGCAACAGAGAGTGGTGCAAACATGATACTCGTAAGAGGACCAGAGATACTGTCAAAATGGGTCGGAGAATCAGAAAAAGCAATAAGAGAAATTTTCAGGAAAGCAAAGACATCATCACCATGTATAATAATATTTGATGAGCTTGACTCACTTGCCCGTTTCAAATCAAATGAAGAGGGCGGGATTGGAGAGAGGCTGCTAAGTCAGCTTCTTACAGAGATGGAAGATGGAGGAGCGTCAAGAGTTGTAGTACTAGGAATTTCAAACAGACCAGATCTTATCGACCCATCATTAATACGACCGGGCAGACTGGATCTAATGATCTTCGTTCCACCGCCAGATGAAAAGGGTCGATTTGAGATAATCAAACTATTAACAAAACAGATGCCACTTTCAGGTGACATTAACTTGAAAGAGATTGCAGTAGCAACAAAAGGATACAGTGGAGCAGATCTTGTTGCAGTATGTAGGGAAGCTGCAGTAAATACCATGCGAAACAATAGTCAAAAAATAACTAGTACTGACTTTTCTGCCGCACTCAAAAACGTCAAGCCATCAATTACAAAAGGAGTTGAAGATTGGTACTCTACAGTTAAAGATAATATATCATACGCATTACCAAAACCAATGGACAAGGCATTTTACGGATAGATATGGCCATCCCACTACGAAATACAATATATGAAAAGATCAAGATTGCAGGATCTCTTACCGATTCAGAGCTATCAAAATCCCTCATCAAGGCGGGCATCTCAATTCCAGAAGACGAGTTTAACAAGACTCTCCTCAACCTAGAGATCTATGGCTTGATCAAAGTAACGTGGCTAACAAAAGATGAGCGTAGAATAGAGATATCTGAAAAGGAAGAAGATGAAGATGAGATAGAAAAACAGAACATGGAAAACTTGGAAAAAGAATATGAATCAGGATTTCCAGGTGTTGGACAAGAAGAAGAGATTCAAGAATAGTTATTTTATCACTGGAAAGTGAAATGCCGCATCAAGTGCAATTCCTACAAATATTATTGTAAGATATGGCGCAGTAACCTTGTACGCTTTCCATGCAAAATCCGAGGTGGGAGTCTTGGTAAGCTTGTAATGATAAACCAGCATAAGACCGCCAGATACCAATGCAACACCCAGATACACATATCCCAATCCAAATGCAACAAGTGCAATAGAGTAGGGTAGCAGTATTGCAGTGTTGAGCAGAATGTACTTGGAGGTCTTTTGCATTCCAATCAATACTGGAAGCATCGGGACCTTTGCCTCTGCATAATCGTCTCGTATTTTCATTGCAAGACACCAGAAATGAGAAGGTGTCCATACAAAGACCAGCATGCCAACCAATGCCCCAAGAATATCCATGGAACCAGTTGCTGCAGCCCAGCCTGCCATGGATGCACAGCTTCCAGCAAAACCACCAATTACAATGTTTGACCAATTATTTCGTTTAAGCCAGACAGTATAGATGATCACATAGAAAAATATTCCAAGCGCAATAAAGAATGTAGATACAGGATTTAGTGTAAACCAAGCATAAACCACTGAAATACAACTAACTGCAAGACCATAGACAAGTACACTACGAGCTGCCATCCTTCCAGATGGGATAGGTCTTGTGCTCGTACGTTTCATCAGTGGATCAATGTCTCTGTCATAGAAATGATTCAGAGCGCTAGAACCTGCAGATGAAAGCGCACCTGCCACTATCAAGTGAAAGAGTACCACATTGTCAAGAGGTTTGTGTGCGATCAATATGCTTGCAGCATACATCGAGGTCACTGCAGTAATTACAAGTAAAACTATGATTCTTGGTTTAGATACTTCAAGTACTTCCTTTAATCCCACGGATCTAAGCTGATTTGCAGGGAATTTAATTTCTTCGAAGATTATCCCACAGGTTCAAAAGAATTAAGTATGTCATTTCATGGAACAACCACAAATGAGTGACTGGGACCTCATGATGCCAGGAATGGGACTATCAGCGATTGGTCTAGCAGGAGTGATTTTATCATATCTGGGCATTGCAAACACCTTTCTTACAGGAATGCAGGCTCTTTCAGGTTTAACCTTGTTTATCGGCTTGGTCTTCTTGTCAGCAGGAATTCTAAGTGGCGGTGTATCGACTAGCCCACGTGCCAAGGCAACTACGCTTGTAATCTTTGGCATTGCAGGATCTGTTGCAACATATGCCCTGAGCTTGAACAAGGTAATCACATCATTGACAGTATTTGTCGGATTGCTATTAATCATCGTGATACCAACAATAGTTCTTGCCTTTTTCTCAATGAAGATGCCAAAACACTTCAAACCAGTAGCGACAATATTCATTGCGGCAATGGTAGTAGCAATAGGCTCTTACACAGTATTTGGTTTTATTGGACCAGGTGCACAGTTTCATCTCAACTCAATATCAGAAAATGCGACAAACGCAACAGCACCCACTTCAAATGTACCGGTCATATCAATTGACATTCCTGCAAACGCATCAATAAAGGGCAATCCAAGCTTCATCCCCAATTCTGTATCAGTCCCCAAGGGAGACATCATAGAATGGAAGAATGACGACAAAGTAGGTCACACTGTGACAAGTGCAGATGGTACAACGTGGGATTCTGGAATAATATCAGCAGGTAAAACATTCCGTCTTGATACATCAAAACTCAACGCCACAACATACCAGTATCTGTGTACTGTTCATCCAATAATGTCAGGAAGCATAACCATAACAGCCCCAATGTTTGCAAATGTAACCATCTCAAGTGGTGCTTCAAAACAAGCTGCAGGCCAGAAATACTTTGACCCACAAGAGAGCAAAGTAAAAGCCGGAACAACAGTAGTTTGGACAAATGCAGACAGTGTAGCACATACGGTTACCAGTGGCAACCCTAGCGATTCATCCCCTGGCGGACTGTTCGACTCGGGCCTTATCAAACCAGGAAAAACATTCCAGCAGGTGTTTAACACTGCTGGCACTACATCATACTTTTGTACAGTCCACCCATGGATGACTGGAAAAGTAACAGTAGGATGACAATAAAGGTAATAATTTTCTCAAAGAATCAAATAGAGACATTGAAAAAACACTCAGAACAAAATTCTCCAAATGAAGCATGTGCAATTTTGTTTGGCAACAATGTAAATTACCAGGTTACAATAAAAGAAATTTTTCTTACAAAAAATATCGACCAGGCACCAGCAAATTTTACCATTTCAAGCGAAGAGCTAATAGCAGCATATAGCAGTGCGGAGAAGATGGCGTTAGATGTCAGCGGGATATTTCATTCCCATCCAGTCTCAGTTCCATATCCTTCGTTGACAGACAAGAAATACATGGAAATCAATCCTGTACCATGGATCATATTCTCAAACATAAATGACGAATTCAAGGCGTATATTTACAATTCAGGGATTATCATCGAGATTCCCGTAAAGGTATTGTGACCTATTTTTTGTGAACTTTTTTGTGTCGTTCAAAATGTTCTTTATCTGTAAAAATAGTGTCGCAGTCCTTGCATTTTAGTTCGGTTTTAGCGCCCCACAACGGCAATTAATGGCATGAACTTGCGTAAAAGGATTTACTGATGATATTTAGAAGATCGGGATATACAACTAGAGAACCAAGAAATGCCCCTAGTCTCTCAAAAAGTGTCCAGAAATACACACCAAATTCATTAAAAATATGAAGTTTTAGAGACGCGGTAAAGATGCATTTCATGTGAAAACCCATTTCCGATCGCCTGCTATGCCAATCATGTTAAAAACTTGTCCAAATTAGATTAAATATCCCTTTTTTCGAATATCAATCATGGAAATTCACGTATATGATACATACGTAGAGGCAAAGGATGGCCATACAATGCATTTTGATGTCATTACAAGCCAGAAGGATCACCAAAAGGCAATCCAGTATGCAAAAGAATGGCTCAAGACTATAGGAGAAGCCGAGTCAAAGGTTTCAACCGAAGAATGCCAATTCTGCCACTCACAAGGTGCACCAGAACCAATTGCCAACGAGATCCAAAAGAAAGGCTACTTCATCCAAAAGATGGAAGGCTGTCCGTAAGATCTAATCTCAATTTTTTAATTCAATTACTATTTTTAAAAACTCTTTTTAGCGTGATGCATATAGCATCATGCCATGGCAAAAAAAAGCAATTACAACAGATTAACTGTAGAGGGAGACATACAAACAAAGTGGATATGTGGCTGCTTTGAGACGGTAGACGGATTTTTCAGGTTTTGTTCCCAGCACGGAGAGTTGATGAAGAACACCATAGTGTCACAGATAGACAAGCTTGACATGACCACAGTCGTTGAAGAAAAATAGCCTTTTCAACGCCTTTTCGAATATGGTTTAAACGTCCAGCCTGCAAGGCCTCTCCTTACCATCTTGTTGAATCTTCTTCCATGACTCATGTATGGAAACCTCATATGGATTAGCTCGTGCACAATGGTATTTTCCAGCATTTTTTCATCCTGGATCTTTCGTACATTAACAAAAACAACATTGTCCTGAATGTACGAGACTCCGAGATATTTGTATGCAGATGTTCGCCTTCCCTCAGTTACTGCCTTTGGCATAGCAAGAACCTCTTTTGTTGTTAAGAGTATCTGAGGTTCAGATATACTAAATCTTGCAGAGTAAATTCCCACTTTTTCAAGTATCTTAAAACGCAGATCATGGTCTAGCTTCATAAAATCAGAGACGACAATTCCAAGTTTAATTGATGTTGTCAAAATTCGTATTGGTAGTAGTGGATTTTTTCGTTTCAACCAGAAAAGTAGTAAGCAGGGTCAGAAATCATTAGTTTAATCACAAATCATACAGCCACCGTCTCCTCATTCCCCACATTAATTCATTGAACTCATTATAGATTTAGCCTTATTTCTTACCTTCTCTGTCAATACTACAAGAACCAGCCCTTCATTTGGTTGACCATACAAGATTACTGCGTTATCAGGTGCATAAGCTGCAACTGGAAGAACAAGCAAGTCCTCCTCCCCATCGACAATTATTCGCACAGGCGGGGTCATGTTAAACGCTTGACGAATTGTGGAAATGCTGTCTTCTGTAATCTCTGCGGCAGGATTTTTACACTCGAGAATTGTTTTCACATATCCCCCTGGCAAGTCCCTCTTGTTTCTCTTTTCCAAAGAATCTACAATTTGCAGAGACGGGTTGAAACCAAACGATATCATCTTTTCAGTAGTGGCATCACCTACAGTGATTACAAATGCGTCTTTTGGCATGTTGTTTGAAACACTAGATCTAGTTACTTTATGATCTTCAATGAGCAGTCCAAGTGGTTTTTTTAGCCCAGACCGCAGGTTTTCAGGAAGATGCACGATTTACCTTTATTTTCAACTATTTTTGAGTTGCTACCTCAGCTTTCATTTCATCACTTAGCTGGGATGCAAGAACACTGCATCTTGCTGCCACATTCTTTGCTACAACCATGAATGCCTGAGACATTGTAGAATTTGGATCTGTTACAAGTACGGGCCTTCCACTATCAGAACCCTCCATTATGCCAGGATTGAGCGGAATTGCCCCCAAGAATGGAAGGTCGTGTTTCTCACTCATTCTTTTTGCACCCTCTTTTCCAAAAATGTAATGATCAGTAGCACAGTTTGGACATCTAAAGTAGCTCATGTTTTCTATGACCCCCATGATAGGAATGTTTAGCTTTTGAAACATTCCAAATGCCTTGACAGCTATATTACTTGCAACATCCTGTGGAGTTGTAACAACTACAATTCCTGTGATTGGAATTGTTTGTGCAAGTGTAAGAGGAATATCTCCAGTCCCAGGCGGAAGATCTACGATAAGATAATCAAGATCTGACCAGTTAGTATCGACAAGAAATTGCTTTAAAATTCCAGAAATTATCGGTCCCCTGTAAATTGCTGCTTGATGAGATTGCTCTGCAAAAAAGCCAAACGATACAACTTTGAGTCCATGTGATTCAGCAGGTTGTAATTTATTATTATCAACCTCCATTGCGGATTTTCCCATTCCAAGCATTAGAGGAACGCTTGGACCATAGATATCTGCATCAAGCAGTCCAACTTTTGCACCAGTCTGGGCCAATGCTAGTGCCAAGTTGACAGAGACAGTTGTTTTACCTACTCCTCCTTTTCCGCTTGCAACACCTATTATGTTCTTGACTGTTGGCAACATCTCGTCCATGCTAAGTGATCTTCCTTCCATAACCTTGGCAGTAACCTTGAGATCAAATTTTGATATCTCCTTCATCTTGGAGATTGCGTTTCGTACATCTTGTTCTATTTCATCATTAAAAGGACAAGCTGGAGTGGTAAGCTCTAGTGTAAATTTTAAATCGTTTCCGTTGATTTCAATGTCTTTTATCATCCCCATTGAGACAATGTCTTTTTTTAGATCAGGATCAATCACAGTGGCAAGAGTAGAAAGTACTTGATCAACTGAAACCATAAAGTAAAAAATCCCGAATACAATATTTAAACATAAGTAAGGGACTGCATTGAAGAAAACATCTCATCCAAGTTTGGACTAAGGTATCACAGATTACGCCTAGATTCCAAACTCTATTCATGGCATTTTCATGGTGCGTGTACATATTGCTTTGAGACACACTGGTGGTACCAGACGGGATTCACATGTAAAGTGTTGATGACAAAACGTGGTGAACCAGTAACTATCGAGTCGATGTGATCAAGTCAAGAGATCGGATTTTCATCGCATGATTTGATAGTACCATCAAACATACTACAAAGACAACATTCAAGTTATCCAAAGATTCATAAATTCAAATTTTATGTCGATTTATGGATGTTTTCTATATCGACCCTTACTGATGTAGTTAGAATACCTCCTAAACTATTTGGCGAATCCCTCAAAAAGGCCGCAATCACCATCCTACGTGAAAAATATGAGAGCATGATAAACCCAGAGCTTGGCTATGTCATAATGATACTTGAAACCAAGGTAGAAAAAATGGGCAAAGTAATTGCAGGCGATGGCGGAACGTATCACAGAGTAGAATTCACAGCATTAACATTTTCACCAAAACTCCAGGAAATTGTCCGTGGAGAAATTGTCGAGATTACAGACTTTGGAGCGTTTGTCAGAATTGGTGCAACAGATGCATTGTTACACTTGTCACAAATAATGGATGATTATCTCAAGAGCGATGTCAAGTCTGGCATGATCCTTGCAAACCAGAGTGGAAGAACAATGAAGATTGGAACAACACTCCGTGCAAGAATCACAGCAGTATCAATTGGCAAGACAGCAGCCATGAAGGTTGGCATCACCTGCAGACAACCATTTCTTGGTGCAGACGAGTGGATTGAAGAGGAGATCAAGAAATCCAAAAATCCAGCAGCTGCTGCAGCATCTTCAGACAAAAAGAAACCAGCGGAGTCCAAGTGATAAGAATTGGTACGAGAGTTGGCTTGTCGCAAATGTAAGTTTGTCACAGTAGGGAAAGTATGTCCAATATGCAAGTCATCAGACCTTAGTCCAGACTGGAGTAGTTCAGTTCTTGTTGTAGATCCAACAAATTCTCTTGTTGCCAAGTCTCTAGGAATAAAAGAGAAAGGCAAGTATGCACTCAAGGTAACATAGGTTGCAAACAAGTGCAAAAAAACAGCTAGAAAGATTTCTTGAGGAAGATATCAAAAGTGGTGATATTACAAGCAAATTACTTGTAAGAAAAAAAATTACTGCAACCATAGTATCTCGTGAAAGTGGCATAGTGGCAGGCGTTTTGTATGCAAGAGAGATTTTTTCATCAAGAGGCTGCAAGGTTACAATACACAAAAAAGACGGGCAAACTGTAATCCCAGACCAAAAGATAATGACAATTTCAGGCGGCACATATCAAATATTATCTTGTGAAAGGACAGCATTGAATTTAATGTCAAGGATGAGCGGCATTGCAAATCAGACTAACCAATATGTAAAAAAAATCCGTGCTGCAAATCCCAAAGTTGGGCTATATTCCACGCGAAAGACAGCACCCGGTCTTAGGATTTTTGACAAGGATGCAGTAGCTATTGGTGGCGGACATAGACATAGGATGTCTCTAGACCAGATGATCATGATAAAGGACAACCACATTGCGGCATCAGACTCTCTTTTAGATTTGATCAAGCGTGCAAGACAAAAGCACAAGAAAATCGAGGTAGAAGTAGAGCGCCTAAAGGATGCAATTACGGCAGCAACTGAAGGTGTACAGATAATCATGCTAGACAACATGCCGCCGTCAAAGATAAGAGAGACAATCCAGGAACTCAAACGCCTTCACCTACGGGACAGAGTAAAGATAGAGGCGTCAGGCGGAATAAATTACTCAAACGTAGCACAATATGCAAGATCAGGTGTAGACATGATATCCATCGGAAGACTGACAAGCTCAGTCATAGGCCTTGATCTTAGTCTTGAAGTTAACTAATCGCCAGCATACGTTCTATTGCAAGATGAGCCTTGTCTGCAATGTTTTTTGGAACTTTTACTTGATACTTGTTTTCTTGCAATGACGCATATACTTTTTCCAGTGTTATCATCTTCATGTATCGGCATATCGCATTTTCAGACATGGGAATAAATTTTTTGTCAGGATTTTGTTTTTGCATTTTATACAATATTCCAGTCTCTGTTGCCACCACAAATTCCTTTGATTGGGAGTTTTTGGCATGATTCATCATTCCTTCGGTTGACAATATCTGAACTTGTCTTGAACCATAGTCACCCGATGCCACATCATACATTACTGAAGATGTACAACTGCATTCCGGATGTACCAAAAATTCAGCATTTGCGTGTTCTCGGAGTTTTTCCTGTACATCCTGTGAACGAATGCCGGCATGAACATGACATTCTCCTGCCCAGATGAACATGTTATTCCTGTTGGTCATCTTTGCAACATAAGAACCAAGGAACATGTCTGGTAAAAAGAGAATCTCCTTGTCTTCAGGAATAGATTTTACAACATTTACAGCGTTAGATGAAGTGCAACAATAATCAAGCTCTGCCTTTACTTCGGCAGATGTATTGACATATCCTACAGTGATTGCTTTTGGATGCTCTGATTTCCATTTTCTCAACTCTTCTGCATTTATGGTATCTGCAAGTGAGCATCCAGCCCCGAGGTCTGGAATTAATACTGTTTTATCAGGACATGTTATCGCAGCAGTTTCTGCCATAAAGTGAACCCCGCAGAAGAGGATTGTCTTTTGGGCAGTCTTTGCAGCCTGTCTTGAAAGTCCTAGCGAATCTCCAACATAGTCTGCAATATCTTGTACATCTGGGAGCTGATAGTTGTGAGCAAGTATTAGTACGTCTTTTTCTTTTTTGAGCTTTAATATTTCAGATTTGATATTCATGTACAAACTAATTAGTATTGATTCATCTTTAAAGCGTCATGATATTGACAAATTTATCGGGCAATATTGATCCAGACGGCAAAATTTACCATTCAGGTGCCTATGTTCAAGGGAGTACCGCAAATCTTTTTGAGGCATTCTATTGCAGCAAGGGTTGCAAGCCTGCTTGTTTTTGGATTGCTTGGGCTGGGTACATTTTCTACCTTTATTGAAAACTTTCCAAATTTTCCCTCAGCATATATCTCGTGGGTGTTCTTGCTGGCACATGGGTCTGCAATTATCTTTACCCTAGTCTTTTCGCTACCAATTCCTGCAAGACTAAGAAGTGCAGCAACATTGATGTTTGCTGGAAATAGTTTTACTGCTTCTTGCGCATTTCCTTCATAGATTACAACAGATGTGGTGATTTTATCAGGGTCAATCGTTGACGTCTCAAAAAACTTGGCACCTTTGAGTGCTCGTGGGTTTTTTGTAGTAACCAAAGTTACCAAGTCAAGTTCATCCTGAACAGCCCTAATTCCATCAAGTCCTATTATCGCACCAGATGGTAGATAGACGCGTTTATTGAAATCCCTGCAGCCATCCATGACAATATCAAATATTGATTCATCCAACAGTGCACCTACACTCATTATCATCACGTCTTTCCTATTTTGCAGTATGCTCAGTATGTCATCTCTTACTGCATCTTGTGATGCCGCCTCTATTATCAGATCTACCGGAGATGCAGCAAGCAGGCCGACATTTTCTGTCACGACAGGTTTGTTTTGCAACTTGTCAACAAGTTTTTTGGAATTGTCTTTTGAAAAATCATAAATGTGAGTGAGTTTCGCAGAAATCTTTCCAGAGTCTATTGCAAATGCGATCTCTGATCCTATTGCTCCACAACCAAGTAATCCAACTCGCTTCAATCTAAATTTTAGAACAACCCGTCCTCATTAAATCTGTTATCAGGTTTTGTACTAGCAAAATATTGAATTATCAAAACAAGTCATACAAATTAGGTAAATTGGAAAAACACAAGTCTGTACTAATTGAGAAGGTTTTGTTCAAGATAGCAAAGCAGTGGATAGCAGGAGATACAATGAATGATGCACTCAAGTCTGCACATCAGGCAAACATGAACGGAATGAATGCAATCTTGAACAAGTTAGGTGAACACATCACATCCAAAGCACAGGTTAGCCAGACGGTTTCAGATTATCTAACACTTGTTTCAAACTTGCGGAGATCAAAGATAACTGGAGGATTATCCATAAAGCCGACTCAGGTGGGACTTGCCATCAGTGCAAAAGAATGCATTTCAAATCTTGACACTATAATAGAAAAAGCCCTACAGTTCCAGTCTTTTGTTTGGATAGACATGGAATCATCAGAATACACTGATGTTACATTCAAAATATACAGTATGCTCTTTGAAAAATACGAGAGACTTGGCATAGTCATACAGGCTAATCTAAAACGTACTTGGGATGATCTGGACATGCTTTTAAAAAAAGGTGCCAAGATTCGCCTTGTCAAAGGAGCATACCATGAAAATTCAATAAACTCGTACAGAACAAGACATGCGGTAGATGAAAACTATAGAAAATTAATGAACGTTTTATTTGAACATGGAAATGAGTTTGCAATTGCAACACATGATTCTAGGATAATTGGTTTGGCAACAGATTTATCAAAAAAACATGAACGAAAGTTTGAATTTCAAATGCTAAAGGGAATACGCGATGAGCTAAAACCCATTTTGGTAAAAAAGGGGTTCTCTGTTTCAGAATACATCCCATATGGCACCAACTGGCTTCCTTATTCCATCAGAAGACTAAGAGAGAGGAAGCGCAATATACTTCTCCTTGGAAGTTCGTTTATTCATTCACATCGGGTCTGAGTCTGCTCTCTTAGAAATTGTAAAAGATAGTATACACCTCCTGCACCTTTGCCTGATATCCCAGAGTCTTTCCATCCAACAAACGGTTGTGCCCCAACCATTGCACCAGTGGTAGCACTAGCTGCCCTATTGGCATATGTAACACCTGCCTCAATTTTTTCAAAAAACTTTTCAATCTCATTTTTATCTTGGCTGAAAATTCCGGCAGTCAATCCATAATTGCTCTTGTTTGCCATGACAAGTGCCTCATCAAAGTTTTCAAATTCTTCTACACAGAGAAACGGCAAGAATAATTCTTCGCGTATCAACTCGTGATCTTTTGGAAGGTGGACTACAATTGTTGGCGTAACAAAGTTTCCATCTTTATGTTGCTCGTCGGAAACAAGTGAGCCTCCACACAGTATAATACCATCTTTTTTTGCAATCTCAGCCGCCCTTTGAAATTTTTTTACTGCTGCATCATTTATGACAGGCCCAATGTATGCATCTCGTTCCCACGGTTTGCCAATTTTTAGTGCACTAGTCTTTGCAACAAGTCTCTCCAAAAACTTGTTTGCAATAGATTTTTGGACATAGACCCTAGAGCAAGCACTACATTTTTGTCCGCTAAAACCAAATGCTGCACGCATGACACCATCTACTGCCTTTTCCACATCGGATGAGGAGGAAACTATTGTTGGATTTTTCCCTCCCATCTCAGAGATAAATGGTCGAGGCTTAGTTGTTTCAAATGTAGAATATCCAGTCATTCCCACCTCTTTTGAGCCAGTAAATGCAATGCCATCAACCATGTTGCTTTCAATTATTGTTTTTCCAACTATGCTTCCAGCACCAGTTACAAAGTTTATTGTTGCAGGAGGAAGTTTGTGATAGATTTGTTCGACAAACTTGAATCCAGATATTGGTGCATCGCTTGACGGCTTTAAGACGACAGTATTTCCAGTGATCAAAGCCCCAGATGTCATCCCTATTGCAATTGCAGAAGGAAAATTAAACGGCGAGATTATTCCCCAGACTCCATATGGTTTTAGAACACTCCTTGTCTTCTCGTTTGGAGAAGCACTTTTGGTTTCTTTTGAAAATCCCTCGTTTATTTCAAGTTGTTCGGCGTAAAATCTCATGAAATCTATTGATTCGTCCAAATCCCCCATTGCCTCAAGTCTGTTCTTTCCATTTTCAAAGCTCATGATTGCCGCAAGACTGAATTTATTTTGAGAGAAGGTGTCGGCAACTTCGCGAAATATCTGAACTCTTTTTTTATATGATACAAGAGACCATTTGTAAAATGACTCCCTTGCGGTTTCAATTGCACGTAAAACGTCATCCTTTGTAGCAAGAGGAAAGTTTGCCAATACAATATTCTTGTCTGCAGGGGATCGGACTTGGAATACATCATCAGAAAAGATCTCCTTTCCTCCCACTATCATTGGATATGCCTTTCCAAAATCCTTTTGTGCTTTATCTATAGCATTATCAAAGTTCTTGTGAAACTCATCAGTGGAGTTGTTTTCTACAAATCTCATCCAAGTTTTTTCGTTTTCAAACATGCATGTATTACACAGTACCATCATTTTAACTAGTCAGATTTATGTTGAATTTGCACTAGCTTGAGAACAAATCCATTTCAAACGAGAAACATTTTATCTCCGTAGGCAAAGGTGTTTTATGCTCAATGCTGTATATCGCGATGCAATAGAGAAGCGTGAAGCAGTAAGATCCGTCTTTAGGGGCGAGAAATTTGATCATATAATCAAAACAGCCAAGGAAAACTGGATAGAGTATACCCCTCAGAAAAAAGATGCTGAGATTGCTGGAATAGACAGTAGTTACAACAGTACAAAGTTTCAAGGGCTAGAGTTATGGGTAGTAACTGGCGTATCAGTAAAATCAGACGGCCAGATAATAACTGAGAATCACAGACAGGGACTCGGTCAACCTGCGCCCGAACTTGAGATGCAGGCAAGTAAGATGGAAGTAGAGGCATGTATCAATTCAGTGGACAAGGCAGACTTGGTGGCATTAGATGGTTCGCTCTATTCACAATTTCTTACTAGACAGACATCGCTTGGAAACTCTATCACATCCGCAATAAAAAAAAGAAACAATGTGATTTTCATATCAAAAACGTCATCTGCAAGAAAACAATTTGAAAAACTCGGCTCCATAGCGGGAGATATTTTCTATTACAACCACGCAATCAAGACGCCTGGTTTTAGTAAAATATTTGTTGATACCAGCCTGGGACCTGGCAAAATAGTATCCTATGTCTACGCAAGACTAAGAGATTCCACTCCACTAATCAAAATAGAACTTTTAGGGTCAAACCACATGGAAAACGAAATAAAATTACTTCTTGACATGATAACAAAAAACAGTGTAGGTGGATATCCGTACTCGTTAAAGCTTGCACATGAAAACTGCAAGATAACCAGTGTAGATCTTGCAAGACTTGTTAGCCTATATGGACTAGGAAATGAAATCGGTTCAAGAGAGGTGCTGAATTGACAATAGGTGTAGTAATAGGAGAATCAAGACCTACAGATGTTACTGCCCAATCATCAAAGCCGCTTTCGGTAGGAGAATATGTAATAATTGATTCTCAAGACGGACAGATTCTAGGTCTTGTTGAAAAATCAATAATATCAAGCGAAGCATTAACAGATGTAAGAAATTTTGATGAAGCTGTAGAAAGCAAAGAAGTCGCAGATATAAATTCACGAGATAAGAATTACAAGGTAAAGATAGGAATACTTGGCTTTTTGGACAAGTTACAAAACGGTCAGATGGTTCTGCCAGCAGTACCGCCATTGCCAGGTACCTCAATTCTTGAGGCAACACAAAAAGATCTTGGTGCAATATTTGGACCCATAACAGAAGAGTGGATCAGAATTGGCTCTCTTTTGAGAAACTCTAGCATAGAGGCCAAGATTAATGTCAACAAGATGGTATCAAGACATCTAGCTATACTTGCAATGACTGGCATGGGAAAGAGCAATCTTGTATCCCTGATTGCAAGACATGTTTCATCACTAAATGGTACCTTGATTATTTTTGACTACCACAATGATTATGAGAACTTGGATGTGCCAAAGATAAACTACATGCTGGCAAAGATAAACCCCAGACTTTTACCTTCAGACAAGCTAGCAGAAGTAATAGAGCTAAGAGAAAATGCAGACAAGCAACAAAGAGCATTGCGAGAGTCTCTTACAGAGGCGGTGAAGCAGTCAAAGGATTTCTGGCAAGCCTTAGAAGAGAGCACAGCATCTTTTGGTCGGACTGTCAAGGGCTATGCAGATAGTGCAAGTAGGGTTTTAGACAAGATAGATGACGCAAAACATAGGTTTTCAGACATACTAGATCCAGATTGTGGAGATCCAGTAGATCTAATCAAGGAAGGCAGGGTCAATGTGCTTAACATATCGGAGCTCAGCGAGAGACAGGCAAATGCAGGACTGTCATATTATTTACAAGAATTGTTGCAACATAGAAAGGATGCAGTTTGGGAGAGGAAAGGCAAGACATCAAGCAAAAGAAACAACAAGTTTCTTGCACCAATATTTGTAATAATAGAAGAGGCACATGTGTTTATTCCAAAGGGCGAACATACCGATACAAAATACTGGGCATCAAAAGTAGCAAGGGAGGGTCGCAAATTTGGAATAGGTTTGGGAGTAGTATCTCAAAGACCGCGAAACATTGATCCAAACGTATTGAGCCAGATGGGTTCACTTGCAATAATGAAAATAGTGCAGGATGATGATCAACAGCAGATTGCATCGGCTGCAGAATCACTAAGCAAAGATCTATTATCACAACTTTCATCTTTGAATATCGGTGATGCTGTTTTGATTGGACAATGGGTGAACTTGCCATCAATTGTACATGTGGATGAGGTAAAGAGTAAAAAATCAGGATCGGATTTGAATGCAGTATCAGAGTGGAACCAGACAGATAAGTTCAAACAAGTTGCAAAAGAATCGACCGAGTCAATGATTCAAAAAGACCTGCTATTAGATTGAGATGATCTTTTCACACATATCAGATACACATCTTGGTTTTGTACAATATCATTCAGAAGAGCGTGAAAATGATGTGTACACTGCGTTTGATGAGGCAATTGACACATCAATAAAAGATCATGTAGATTTCATCATACTTGCAGGAGACATATTTCACGTCCCAAATCCAAGCGGGAAGGCAATTGTTGTTTTAGCAAACGCCTTAAAGCGCCTAAAGAAAAACAACATTGAATCTTTCTTTATACTAGGAGAACATGACATCAGTAGAATTAGAGCAACTCCTGTTCCCTGGGTATACCACAATCTAGAGTTTTCAAAGTACATCGGAAACGGCAAGCCAATCATTTACAAGGATGTTTTGATTGCTGGATTTGACAAGCGTAGAAAAGCAGAGATTGAATCGTTTGAAGATGACTTTTCTCAAATTGATGCAGATGCAAAAAAACATCAAGGGCATAAGATATTAGTCTTGCACCAGGGAATTACAGAAATTAACAAGTTTGCAGGTGAGTTAAACTCCACAGATCTACCAAGTAATTTTACATATTATGCAATGGGTCACCTCCATGAACAAGAGTTGAAGCAATTTTCACATTTGGGAGGACCACTAGCATATCCAGGATCCACCGAACTTACGTCAAGTGAGGGAATAAAAGAGACACAAAAGGGATTTTATCAAGTAGATATTTCAGGACAAGAGTCCAATCCAACATGGATAAAACTTGATACCCGTCCACAGTTTTCCATCAAAACGTCAGTACAAGACATCTCAAGTGAGATAGACAGGTTATCAGAGAAGATAAAATTATTTTCAAGAAAACCAATATTGGAGTTGAATGTAACAGGAGAAATTTTAGATTCAGGATTGATGCAGTCTCAAATTTCAAGACTAACAGATCAGACACTACGTTGTTTTTGGAAACATGTTTCAAAGGAACAATCAAACGGATCGGTATTTGTGAACAAACCGCTAATGATAGAAGATGAAATGTACAGAATTGCAAAAGAGATGCTTGGTTCTACAGACAAGGCAAACTTTGCAATAAACGAACTCTTGCCACTATTATCCAGAGGTAACATAGAGGAGGCAAGGCAGGCAATAATTGAAGATTTTGAGAGATTCAAGAAAGGAGTAGAAAATGCTACAGTCAGTTGAGATAGAAAATTTCCTTTCACACAAGAATACCAAATTGACATTTGACAGAGGTGTTACTGTATTTGTTGGACAAAACGGTGCTGGCAAATCAAGCATCATTGATGCGATAACATTTGCCCTATTTGGGGAACACCTAAGAAAATCAACAAAAGGGCTTTTACGGAGAGGGAGCAACCAGTCATACTCCAAAGTAGAGTTTTCCTTAGGACACAGACAATTTGAGGCAGTACGCAAGATTGACTCCAAGGGAACAGCGGGAGCAGTTCTTTATGAAAAAATAAACGGCGAAATGGTTTCGCTCGTAGCTGGAGAGCGCAAGCAATTTGGAGAATCCATGACAAAGGAAATAGAATCACTAATTGGACTAGACTTTGAAAAGCTCAAGGTTGCGTCAATAGTTCAACAAGGTGAACTTCAGGCAATAATTGAGGCAGACCCTAGAAAATTCAAAGAGCTAGTCAATGCAATAGTTGGGATAGATAAGCTAGACATTGCATATGAATCCATGAAAAAAACAATAGACAGTTTTAGAGGAACAATAAAGTCCAGACTAGGCCATGATGATACTGATATTGACACGCTTCAGGCTCGAATTGACGTGTTGTTAAAAGAGATATCAGTGCTTGAGCCACAAAAGAAAAAAATCATGGAGGAGAAAATTCTACGAGAACAGGAATTTTCTACACTAGAGCATGATATTGAAATTGAAACCCCAAAAGAGACCAAGATAAAGGAAATAGAGAGAGAAAAAGAAGATCTTCTCAGATACATACGAGACTCTATTGTCAAGATGAAACGAGATCTTGTAGAAAAGGAGAAAAAATTTTCAGATTGCTCAAACAGTTTATCAGTTACAAAAGTCAAATTGCAAGTAGAGTCAGACACAGAACAGATTCAACTAGATATTGATAATATTCAAGCTGAACTAAAACAAGTAGAAGAAAAAATAACTATAATACAGAGTCAGCAAGATATTGCAAACAAACTTCACTTGGTAGATGGAAAATGTCCGGTCTGCGATTCTAGCGTTGACAAGTTAAATCCGTTATTTGATGAGAAATACATTACATTTGAGATTGAAGCATTAAAAAAGAAAAAAGAAGACATTACAAAGAAAAACACCTCTATTCAGAGCAAAAAAAAAGAGTTTGATCTAAAACTACAGCAAATCATAAAAGCAGAAGGGATTCTGGCTTCAAACAATATCAAAACTCATGAGGATTTGACAAAGCTTGAAGAGGAAATATCAAAACTACAGGTAAGTACACAAGGAATTCCCCATGAGATAAACTCTGGAAATCTCATGCAATATGCAATTGATGAATATTCCACAGATGTGATAAAATCAATAACTAGGTTGGTTGATGAGACGAGGGACTTTGACATTAACCATTTCAGAGACTTGAAATCAAGGCTGGAACAAAAAAGAAAAGCGCTAGGCATGCTGGATCAAGAAATTACTGTCACAAATACAAAATTAGTGATACGTCAGGAAGATGCGGAAAAAATTTCTCAGATATTGCTTGAATTGCATAAAGTAAAACAATATGTCACAGGCCTTGAGGCAATACGCAGTAAGATTTACAACCGAGATGGACCTGTTGCCACAAGTCTACGCTCATGGGCTCTAAACATGATATCGCAAAAAGCCTCAGAGTATCTTTCAACATTTAATGTAAAAATCCAGAGAATCACGCTAGAAGACAAGTCAAGAGATGTAGGCATCACATGCTACTCCGGAAACTTGGAAATAGATTTGGAATCTTTGAGTGGAGGAGAGAAGATGAGCGTAGCACTTGCACTACGTCTTGGAATGGCTCATTTTATGGGAACTTCAAACTTGAATTTCATCATACTTGATGAGCCGACAACTCATTTGGACCAGGAAAGAAGAAAATCACTTGTAAATGTACTTTCGCAAGCATTTGAATCAAACATTGATGCAATCTCCCAGTTCATCATAATCACACATGATTCAGACATATTTGAAAATTCAAACATTGATGCAATCTATGATTTCAAGTCCACACCTGAAGGAACTGTTGTTACACCAATCTAGCCGCCAGTCATCTTGGCAAATTTTTCATTCTTACAAAGACTTTCCATGAATTTCAAATTAGATAGTGCAACTACAGCTGAATCCCTTACCTGCTCACTAGAGTCTTCAAGAGCCTTTTGCAGAGTTTCCTTTGCATCTTGAGAGCCAATCACTCCAAGTGCTACAGCAGCCTCATGTCTTACAAACAAGCTAGGATCATTTCGTGTTGCGTCTTCCAATGGCTTTATTCCGCTTCTTAGACACATTTGTCCTAAGGAGAAAGCTGCCTCGTGTCGTACTAATTCATTAGAGTCGTTTTTCAATACGCTTGCCACATGTGGAACAACATCTTCTCCACCCATATCTACAAGAATGCAGACTGTCCTGCACCTTATTACAAAATCTTTGTCATCTAATAGGCCAACAAAGTATTCCTTGTCTTTTTTCTCGTATCTTTCTTCCATTTCGGACAAGAGTTCAAGGCGTCCTGTTGGTATAATTTCCATGCACTCGGTTTTTATCATCTGATATTTAGAGTTTGGCAGATTACATTTAATCCATAGTTTTACAAAAACAATAATCAATCCAGAGTAATTATCAGAGTCTTTTGCAATATCAGAACAACGTTATCTCAGAACAAGATTCTTTTTTCGACTCGAAGATGCAGATCCAAGTTGTTCTTTTTGAAATGTTTTTGCACAGCATCTTCTGCTACAAGCAGTCTGTCAGCATACAGATAGACATTTCCTGTGAACTGTAATCCTGACATATCAAATATTTTCTTTTCTCCCAGGGTTTCACCCACATTTACCTCAATTGTCTTTTTTATTTCTGACAAAAATTTCTCTACTAGAGCTGGAAGCTGTACATATTCGCTACTTAGTTCAGAAATTATTATTCCAACATGTTGATATTTTTCAAGATCGTTTTGAATTACCAATATTTGGAATTTTTTTGTGTTTTTTACCTCTCCTGATTTCTTTTCAGTAAGAACAAACTCCCAGTCAGCACGAATTCTTGAAAACTGTGGGAATTCATCTCCTAACCGAGTTGTCAGGATATCAAAAACATTTGGCTTTTTTGAGTGCATTTTATATCATAATAGAAAACTGTTCTTTATGTTTAATGAATACCTAAAGATCATTTAGGTAGTAATTTTCCACATGTGGAAAAAATTTAGTATATTATATGCTCTTTTTGCGAACGATTCAGCACAGCAGGTATTATCGATACCAGTAAAACAAAGGTAGAGATGAAAAATACCACATGGACAGAATTCATAAAGTTAGATACAACATCTGCGGATTCAACATGACCTGAAGCGCCCAAAAATATCGATTCAAGATCTGACATTGGAACTGTGCTGGCAAGTATTGCAAAAGACATTCCAAGACTGATCATGTTTCCAAGTGTTACAAGAGTAGTGCTCATCCCAGCTGCAACACCCCGTCGTTGAGGAGGAACAGAGTTCATTATAGAAGACCTGTTAGGAGATGCGAACAGTCCCATCCCTGCACCTACCAATGCAAGAGGTAACATTAGATCATTAAAACTAGTTTTCGATCCAATCTGGGATAATATCAAAAATCCTACTGCTGACAATAACAATCCAGATACCGTAAGCAACCTAGGACCATACCTATCCGAAAGCCATCCACTTATTGGCCCAAATGTTGCAATTGTAAATGATACAGGTATCAGATACAGTCCAGCAGTAAATGGACTCAGACGCATCGATGGTCCCTGAAGATAAAATGCCATTATCAAAACTAATGCGCCTCTTGCCAATGCATTTAGAAATATGGTGGTATTTCCTGCAGAAAAAAACTTTATTTTAAAAAGAGCCAGATCAAACATAGGCTCTTTTGTTTTTGATTCAACATACACAAACAATACCAAGAGACTAATCCCTCCGACTAGAAGAAGTATTGCTCCAAGAGAATCTACTATATGTAAAGAACCAAATGTGATTCCAAACATAATTAGAACCAGTGATGCTACAAGTATTGAATTTCCAGTCCAATCTATCTTGCCTTTTGTCATAATGCCCAGCTCTCGAAGTTTTGCTCGTGACCAAACAATTGCAAAAATCCCTATAGGGATATTGACCCAAAAAATTGCTCTCCAACCCAGTGTTTCTGTCAATATGCCACCAAGTACCAGGCCCAGTGCAGACCCTATCACAATAGATATTTGGTTAAGCCCTAAAGCTTTGCCTCTTTCCTTTGCATCAAAAGCATCTGTCAATATGGCTGCACTGTTAGAGAACAGAAAGGCAGCGCCCAAGGCCTGAATTATTCGAAATATTATCAACTCAGTTCCAGTCTGGGCAAGACTGCATAGAAATGATGCAATTGTAAAAACCACCAGGCCAAAGTTGTAGAGTTTTACCCTTCCAAACATGTCAGCCAGTCTGCCAAAGCTGAGCAGAACAGATGTGGTAACAAGTCCATATGAGAGAATTATCCATATTGTTTCAATAAGTGAGACATGTAGATCAGGAACAAGTCTTGGAAGTGCAATGATGAGAATGTTGGCATCAAGTGATGCCATCAAGATGCACATCGTAGTGTTAGTTAGTGCTATCCACTTGTACTGCATTGTTTTAGCTTGAACAAGTTACTATAAATCTCATGATGATTTTGTGCAGATTCTTTGCATTTAGAAAAATGCAGTTGTTCATCCATTGACTACATATTGTTCTGGCAGATCAATCAGTATGAGATCTGTTGGAATTTTTGCCTGGATCTTAATTTTGTCTTCTTGTGATATCATGGCCACATCTCTTGTCTGCATGTCATAGTTTCCAAATTTTATCTTCCCGTCTATTACAAACAAGTATGCTTGTCTTGCAGATCCTAGCTTGTGTGTTACTTGGCCTTGAGCTGTAAGAGATGCCAAGTAAAATGTTGCATTCTGATGTATGTGTAATGTATTATTGTCCTTGCTGTTTTCAGGAGTAATCACTGGTACAAGTTTGTCCATCATTTCTTTTTTTGTAAATTTTTTTTGTTCCCAAGACGGCATTAGACCTTTCTTGTTTGCAAACACCCACATTTGCAACAATCGCAGTGGTTTTTCTTTTGAATTGTTTGATTCGGCATGCATTATTCCAGAACCTGCAGTCATTCGTTGAACTTCTCCAGGATATATTATTCCATGATTTCCCTGATTGTCTTTGTGTTCTAGTTCTCCATCAATGACATAGGTTACAATTTCCATGTCTCTATGATGATGAAAATCAAATCCTGTGCCAGGCTGTATTTCATCATCATTGAATACGCGCAATGGTCCAAAGTTCATCTTCTCCAGATTCTGGTATTCAGCAAATGAGAAATGGTGATAGGTGGTGAGCCAGTCAGTCTTGTTTTGATAGTGTTCGTCAGACGGTATTATCTTTACTCCCATTATGTTCCCAATTCCATCTTCTTTCGGAACACCTTTGCTACATTGCGTATAGTCACGCTGCTGATTCCAGAAGCCTTGGCAATGCTGTCTTGAGTGGCCTTTTCTCCATTTATCATACCTGACAAAAAGAGGGCAGTAGCTGCAAGCGATACTGGGTTTTTCCCATCTGCAAGCCCTCTTTTCTTGGCATCCTCAATAATACCAAGTGCGTCTCTTTGTGCCTTTTCACTAAGACCTACAGATGTTCCAATCTTTGATACAAACTCTGACGGATTGAGAGAGTCTACTTGCAAATCAAGTGTTTTGACAAATATCCTATAGTGGCGCGAGAGATTCTTAAAAGACACATTTCCTGCACTTGAAACATCCTGCAGTGTCCTTGGAACTCCAGATTCCCTGCATGCAATATACAGTGCAGAAAGAATCATGCCAGAAATTGTTCTTCCTCGAATGATGTTTTTAGTCAGTGCCTTTCGATACAAATATGCAGCTCGTTCGACTACAGCATCAGAAACCTCAAGTTTTGGCTGGATTGCCCCCATTACTACAAACGCAGAGCGAAGATTTCTTTCAGCAGAACTTGACTTGCTTCTTGTATCCCAAGTTCGTAGTCTGTTAAATGTATACTTCATGTATGTAGAAATGGAATTTCCAGATGCATCCCGATCTGTATTTCCAATTACAGTAGACAATCCCTTGTCATGAATTGATAGCGCCGAGCCAAGTCCAGTCCTGGTGCTGTTTCCATAGTCTTCTGCAGTGAATAATTTTTGTTCTGATCCGGAATCTTCTACCCTATCTTCAAGAATGGTTCCACATTTTGCACACAGTATTTCACCACGAACATTATCAGTCACAAGTGGCCCATGTGATATTCCATCACGTAGGCATGTCTTGTCTTTTTCAAATACAAGTTCTTGTTTTTTATTAGATATCATTTGTATATCTACTATACACTTGAAAGTATTTAAAATGGCAAGTGAGTGTGACTATATCAGATTAACTTGAGGTAAGTCATTTTTTGGTTTTTGTGTGATATTAAAATACAATTTATGCAGCTTCGGTGGGTTTCGAATAGACTTCTTTCAAGATTCTAGGCTTTCCATCTTTGAATACATCCTTAGCGCAATATTGCATAGAAAACGCCGCCATTGATTCAAGTATCGGGTTTAGTGCAAGCCCCTTTTTTGTGACAACATACTCTATCTTGACTGGAGTTCCAGCATAGATTCTCTTCTCGATTATGCCATTTTTTTCCATTTCTCGCAGCCTTGCAGACAAGGTTTTTGGGTTTATCCCTTCTACAGAGTCCAAAAACTGGTTGAACCGGCTTTGGCCAAGTTTTGTCATGTTACGTAAAATGTGTACGGTAAACTTTCTTCCTATAATTTTAAAAGTATTATCAATTGGGCATGCTTTCATAGAATCCAACAAAACCTTGCATTCTTCTTCTTTCAACTTACCATCAACTCACTTGATAACCATATTATCACTTTCTAATTTATATGCTTACCTTTGTATATCTAATAGAGAACAATATGACGACTCAGGCACAACACAAACATCAGTGGTCGGTAATATCAAACCACTGGCAATGCAATACATGTGGAAAGACATACGGATAGGCCAGACTTTCCCATTTTTTATCAAGCCAGTTTGGATTTACAGCCAAGACAGACTTCAATTATTTTGCCATGTTTTTTTGAATAATGTATCCCAAGTTCTCGATGCATGTTGCACAAAAAACAAAGACCAAAATTCATGTACTAGTAACAACATCACATGTAATAGATTTTTAGTAATGCAAGTTTTTTGATTTGTTTGCCATGGCAAATATGACAACTGTCAGAACAAGCGATACTCCAAACAAAGGCATTGTGATAGGACCAAACTCTGGAACAGTTGCAGTCATGATCTTGGTTTGTGTTACAATAAATCCATTTACTTTTGCGCTGGCAATTATGTTGAAATCTCCAGATGTTGCAGTAGGAGGTAGTTTGAACTGGAGCGCAAAATTTCCGTTTTGATCAGACGATACAGTTCTTATTAATATCAAGTTTCCAGACGAGTCTTTTATTTGCAAGGCAACAAGTGCGTTGGGTTGTCCTGACACCGTACCATTTAACGTAACAATGTCACCTGGCACATAATGAGCCTTGTTTGTGGTAATCACAATGGACTGCTCCTCCTGAGCAAACGAATTTGAGACTTGCAGTGCTAGTAACACAACCGCCGCAAGAAACAAGAGCCTGTTGTGACTCGCCTCATGAAAGACCGACAAAGTATGATAATTCATTTGATTGTGATGTTCCTCCTTTGTTTGGCCAGTCAGTAAATACATTTGCATAAACACTTGCAAGTCCAGTTCCTGATTGGGCTGGAACATAATAAGGCAGAATTACTTCAGATTGTCCCGGGCTTAGCGCATACTGGGCAGATGCAGTACCAAGACTGCTCACATTGGAATCAAAGATGTTTACTGTTATGAGAGATTGTGTACTCGCGTTGGAATCAATTACAACTTTTACGTATCCTGTCTGTCCTCTATTGATTAAAGATACTGGGTTTCCTTGCTGGTCGGTTGGTTGTACCGATACTATTGAGATTCCAGTCGGTCCGGTAGAATTGTTTGCAATATTTGCAATACATGGATTCACTCCATTTACGACCGTTAGTTGTCCCGCATTGTTAAAACAAGACTGAATTTTGCTGTTTGCAAGACCATATGCAACATTTAGTTCATTGTTAAGGCTGACCATTTGAACGTGGTTTACGGTGGCATATTTGTTAAAGGTGACAAGTGCTTGGTCTAGACTTCCACCGCCATTAATAACAGACTGCATTGCAGTATTTGCAACTGCAATTCTTTGTTTCATGAAATTAAACTCATTTTGAAATACAGATTGAGTCCTGTTGTCAGTCACGGTTGTAAGAAAGTGGACATATGCTGCATCGGGTGTGGTGGATGCACTTGCCACTGCAAGTGCAGATAAGTCTTGTTTGAGTTGACTGGCAGCAGACTGTCGCTGCTGCAGTATCAACTGCTGATCAAGTTGTGCTGCTGTCTGGTTCCCCAGTATATTTGCCACTTGCCTCTTTGATGCTTGGATTTCTTGTAAAATTTTCAGTGCCACGGGATTATTTTGAATATTAGGACCTGCCAAGGTTGTAAATTGTGCAGGTCCGATTCTGGTAGCATTACCAATAGTTCCGATACTTGTTCCATTAGTACCAAGACTGTTAAGACTCACATTTACTGTTCCTATGGAATTGTGGATCATATTTTGGCCAGTGTTATTTTGATACGCGAGTGCAAGAAGATGAGCCTGTGTAGGACTCATAAATGTCATAGAGTCATTTTGAATCACGACTCCAAGTGTAATTTCAGCTTGGTTATTTGTCATTGCAGTGGATAATACGTTTCCAGCTCCAGGCACCTTGCTGGCAGAAGTTGTGCATGCATGCGGTACGAATGAAACGTATGAGGCAGGAAGTGTTGACACATCCTGAAGGTCTGCTGCAAGACAAGACTCTGCAGTGAGCGGCGTTCCACCATTAGTTGGCCAGTCCGAATACACATCAGTGAAGACATTTGCTACTCCCACCTGTACATTCGAGGGTATGAAAAACGACAGAGTCATTTGAGATGTTCCCGGGTTTAAGATGGACTTGATAGATGTGGTACCAAGACTACTTTGGTTTGCATCAAATAGATTGAGTGTCAAGAGGGCCGGCATTTTTTCTCCCGATGAGAGTGAAACTTTGACAAATCCATTTTGGCCCTGTGGCAGAACTGAAACTGGATTTCCTTGTTGATTTGTGATTTGTACCGAGTCAATAGAAACGCCGCGTGATTTTATTACGTTAAACTCGGTTGAATTAGTATAGTTTCTACCATCAACATTTGTATTCACAATATCTCGATAGACGCCAGTTTGATATGTATTCGGTATCTTGAATTGTAAAGAGCCAGTACCGTTTTCATCAGTAGTTATAGTCCTGGATATAATATTGTCACCACTTGGATTTGACACCCCAACTGCAATACTTTGTAAGCTTTGGCCTGGAAGATTTACAGAGAGTGTGACTACATCACCGTATGCATAGTATGACTGATCAGTGCTCAACAAGAGTGAATGTGGAAGTATGATTATCGTAGATTGTGCGGTACCAAAACTACCAGAGTGTGCACTATCTCCTGCATACGTAGCAGTGATTGTAACTGCATTTGTAGAAGACGCAGATGGTGTATAAAATACAGTGCATGCATTAGATGAAAGCGTGCATGAGGCAGTGTCAAATGAACCCCCTGCGTTGCCATCACTCCATGACACGTTCCCAGTTACAATTGATGAGATGGAAACATCTGCAAGTGTTGCAGTAAATTGTACCTTCGATCCCTGTGCCACGGTAGCAGTATTAGGTGTAACAGTGGTTATGGTATTATGCAGTACATCTAGCGCCAAAGTAGATGTGCCAGTGCTGCCAGAGTGTGCGACATCTCCATTATAATTAGTAGCGATTGTTATCGTACCGCCATAATTGAGTGGTGCTGTATATGATACGGTACAACTGCCGGATGAGAGGGTACACGAAGATGGACTAAATGTACCGCCAAGGTTGCCGTCACTCCAGGTTACAGAACCTGTAGGGACAATTTGTGATCTAGATGCACCAGTCACAATTGCCGTAAACTGTATCTGAGATCCTTGATTTATAGTAGCAGTGCTTGGTGTGACTTTTGTTGTAGTATCAGCTAGAGAAGTTATTGTTAGAATAGAGGTACCAGCACTGCCAGAATATTCATTATTTGTAGCATATCTACCGGTAACTGTTACTAGGTTTGATGTAGTTGTAGGAGTATATGATACTGTACAACTGCCGGATGAAAGGGTACACGAAGATGGACTAAATGTACCGCCAAGGTTGCCGTCACTCCAGGTTACAGAGCCAGTTTGAACTGTTGTCAATTTAGAAACATCCACTACTGTAGCAGTAAACCGTACCTGAGATCCGCGGTTCACAGTAGCAGTACTTGGTGTTACTGTAAGAGTAGTACTGGGCAGAGGGTGTACCATCAGAGTGAATGTTCCAGTGCTGGTGGAAAACGTTCCATCACTTTCATAACTAGTGGTTATCAGTATGTTGCTTCCATAATTTGCAATAGGAGTATATGATACGGTACAACTGCCGGATGAAAGAATACATGATGATTGGCTGAATGTACCGCCAAGGTTGCCGTCACTCCAGGTTACAGAACCTGTAGGGGCAATTTGAGGGTTGGACGTATCAACAAGCGTTGCGGTAAATTGTACTTTAGAATTTGAGCTGGTGGTAGAGGTTATGGTAGTGGTGACACTATGAATTGTCGTCACAGTCAAGGCAAATGTGCCAGTGCTGGCAGAATGCGTTGTATCCCCGCCATAATTCGAGGTTACTGTTATCGTACCAGCATGATTTGCCGGAGGCGCATATGAGACGGTACAATTGCCGGATGAGATGGTACACGAAGATGGACTAAATGTACCGCCAAGGTTGCCGTCACTCCAGGTTACAGAACCTGTAGGAGTAGTTGGCAAGTTTGATGTGTCCATGACTTTCACAGTTAACGATATGGGGGAACCTTGACTTGAGGTGCTAGGATTTGATATAACTTTACTTGATGTAGAATCAATTACAATATTTGGTTTGGGCACAATGGTGGAATTGGTAGAATTAGATATTGTAGAATTAGATATTATAGTATCAGAACTGTTCGAGTCAGGTTCGGCGGAAAAAGCATATTGAGGAAAAACCATCACCGCAACGATGGAGACGAAGAGTAAAATCTTTAGATCCATCTCGCATGATCTCCAATATTCTTCAAATAAAGAATTGTTATACATTGTTCATGAACAATGTTACCTGTAACATTAGATTTCAGAATCGCCGTAATATGCACAGAATTCATCTCTTGAAGTGTACGGTCTCACACTTGTTTAAAAGACTGACGTATGTTTTCTTCTAGTTTGAACAATAGCAGATATCAGGATTTGAGGTGTTAAACGTATTCAGTCGCACTGCAACAATAGATGGAATACAAATATTTGAAAACACATTTGGCTTCATAGGGGCAATTTTAGATTCATTTCATTTTGACTTGGATGTTCTCTCCATCAACATTCATCTTTATGTTAGAATAGGGATATGTGGACATGTCATATTTTGATAGATCCTCATCAAATGTAGCTATTGTTTTAGAATCATTATAGAGTTGTTGCAATTGTTTTCCCCTTCCGAGATCTATAAAAAAATGAGGATCAGCCACAAGAAGTATTTTCCTGGTCTGGAGATGATTGAATAATACAAACGAATAATCGTTGGGTATGTTTTCTCTATGAAATACATAATGTAAAATCCATGCATATGTGGGACTTGCAAGTACTGTAGTATCAGTATCATGTACATTTTGTAGAATAAATGATGTGGTCTGGAATTCAGAGTTTGTCACGTTTACACTGATAACTAGAATGGTACTTGCCAATCCAAACATAACAAGCCCTAAAAATACAACAGGAGATAAGACTTTGTTTTGATTTCTCTTACTGAGACGTTCCAAGACATTCATGGTTAGTATTGATGCAGATATGCAAAATACTGGAAGTATTGGAATCCAGTAAAAATACTGATTGTAACCAATCATGAGCAGGAATATTACAAATGGGATAAACCAAAACAAGATAAAAAAGTTTCTCCGTATAATTGTAAATACAGTTCCAGCTATTCCGAGAACAAATAGAACTGGATCAAGCTTGAAAAAAACTAGTGAGATGTATGGCAATCCAAAACTTTGCCTTTGTGTCTGCCCTATGACATCTCTCATCCACACATCAAACTGTTGTGTACCTATTGCCTGAAGTGGCCATATGAGAGGTATCAAAAATATTGGAATCAATAGAAACACAAGAGTCTTGATGTTCCTCCCAGTATTGAAATATACAAGACCTGCAATCAATGGAATCATTGTAAAGACTGGAATCTTTGTGAATATTGCAATGCCAAGACAAATTCCTGAAAGAGATGCCAACATGTACTTGTTTTTAGAATCTTTGGTTTTGAGTGCAAACAGTATAGATGTCAGCAGGAACGGCAGCAATATAGAATCCAAAAGTATTCTTCTCAGTATCCAAGTAAACGGCATCACTGCAAACAAGAGAGAGGAAGCTAGCGCTATTTTTTTCCCATATTTTGTATCGGCAATTTGGTAAACAAGAAAAGTATCCAGAACTGCTAGCAACCCCATGACAAGTCGGGGTACAAAATAAAGTGATGCAATGAAATGCGGGTCGGTTGAAGGATGTAATGAATTTGGAAATCCTACTAGGCCAAAAAGAGCAGCAAGAAAAATTTGGCCAAAATAAGGATGATCATAAAAATACCGGTCTTGTGGGCCAAGACCATTTAGCACATGCATTGCCCTTTCCATGTATACTCCCTCATCATAGAAAATATCTGGAAATCCCACAGTGTTCCAAAGGTGCGTAAAACCAGACAGTGTCAGTATTATTGCTAGTATGTATATAGCTCTAATTTGTTTGAATTTTTCACTCAATGTAAAATCTACTTCCAGTGATTTGTACTTTCTAGGAAAACTTGTCCATACTTCTGTGCTATTTGGGATTCCATTTCACATGTAACAGTACCTGTTCGCAGCAGACTGCTTACTTGAGAAAAATAATTTTCCAAATCAGGAGAGCTGATTATCAGTACTTCTCCACCATCATTTCCTACAGTGAATTTATGAGGAGTGTTTGTTGGCACAACAACCAGATCACCAGGTGTAACATCAATCAACTTGTTTCCAAGTATAAACTTGTATCCACCTTTGACAATGTAGAAACACTCACTGCCTCTAGGATGCACATGTAGTGCAGGTCCCGTATTTGGAGGATGAACTGCATAAAGTATTGTATAGATACCGCCGGTCTCACAAGTCATAGACTTGATTGTCACAAGTGTACCATGAAAGTCAAATGTTCTATCCATTGCAGATCATCATTTCAGATCATATCACGATATAAAAAAGAGCCTAGTTTTGATTCGGATGGATTCTGATCCAAACAGATTGGAATAAAGGCCATCAAAAATATCAACTTGTAATAACGCTAACCACCTGCTACACCATAGTTTGCGTCTAGTAAGGCTCATTAACCGTGAATATTTATCGATTGACTAGAACATGAGTCGCTTGAGATACTGGAAACTTACCGTAGAAGACGTTCGAAATGCAGAGTATGACCCGAAAAAAGTATTGATCTGGGAAATAAAATGTCCAAAAGATGACAAGGGCGCAGTCTTTGGAGTATATTCGTATAGAAATGGAACTCCATGGGATTACGATTTAATCAAAGGCATTGTATTTTATCACAACATGATAGAAAAGGAGGAGGTAGACAAACTAACAAAATTCCTCAAGGAAAAGTTTGGTGGAGACCCTGCAGAAAAGAGTTCCAGAATATTCCTAAAGGGCTCACGTGAGATATACGCACCAAAAGAAATTGCAGAACTTGCAGTCCAGCTTGGCGACAATTTTGAGGTAAGCACTGAACTTACAATAGAGCTTGAAAACTTTACTGTGCCAGAACAAGAAAAAAGTAACTTGCCCTCAAGCAAGATACTTCCAATACCAGGACTGTAGAAAAAATACTATTAATACAGATCTGCCCATTTCATAATCTATAATGGACAAGTCTATGACCATCAGCCAGCATCTTGATGATTTAAGAAAAAGAATATTTAGGTCAGTCATTGCGATAGCGTTAATCTCATTTTTCATCCTGAGTTTTCATCTTACGCCATTTATGTACAATAACATCAAGCTGTATTATCCAACATTTAGTCCATTTAACAACATGGCAGCACAAGTAACAATATCAATGAAGCATCATCTATTACCATCAACGGTACAATTAATCCAGACAGCCCCAGGACAGGCATTTTTTTCCCAGTTTTATATTGCAGTATTGCTTGGAATGGTGTTCTCAATGCCAGTCATAGTCAAAGAGTTTGTAGGATTTTTGGCACCTGCGTTGCATAGAAAGGAGATCCAGATAATTAGAAACATAACAATTCCAGCCATCATTCTTTTCACAATAGGAGGCATATTTTCATATTTTTTCGTCACTCCATACATACTAGAATTTCTTTACAAATATGGACAATCTGCAGACTTGCTCACATTTTTGAACATAATAGATTTTATCACATTTGTACTGCAGTTTATTCTTGCATTTGGAGTATCATTTCAGCTACCATTGATAATGTATGCACTTACTACATCTGAACTAATTGACCCAAAATTTTGGAGGAATAACATACGGTATGCAATAATTGCGATGGTCATACTTGGTGCAGCAATAACACCAGATGGTAGTGGAGTAACCATGTGGTTCGTAGCAGGTCCTATGATAGTGTTGTATCTAATAGGTATGGCGGTATCTGAGAGACAGGCAAAAAATATTGGAACGTTTAAATCTTAATCTGCCGCATTTAAGCCACTAATGGCATATGAAAATGTAATAATTGCAGTGGTAATAATAGGGGTTTTGATATTTGGTGCCAAAAAGATCCCTGAACTTGCAAAAACGTTTGGAAAGGCAAAGGGCGAGTTTGAGAAAGGCAGATTAGAATCTGAAAAAGAGCTCAAGGATTTCAAGGACAAGGAAGACCTCAAGTAGTTTTTTCAAAAAGTTCATCCCCTTTTTTGTTAGAAATTTATTCACGGTAAGAAATACAAATAATCCACGTTTGCTTTGGATAACGCTTTTTTACCCAGATAAAATAGATACGACGTGATAAGAAAATCAGCCATTGTAGATATTGTAAACAAGTATTCTGAACTAACCATTGGTGCACTTGGGAGTCATTCGGCACTTGAAATAATGGACGGTGCAAAGGATGAAAATTTCAAGACAGTCGTGGTTTGCCAAAAGGGAAGAGATGTGCCATACAGGAGATTTTCAAGGCTTGCAGATGACATCATAATAGTGAAGAGGTTCCAAGACATGCTATCTCCCAAGATCCAGTCAAGACTGAGAGATTCCGGTACAATAGTGGTTCCACATAGAGCCCTTACTGCATATCTTGGATACGACGGTGTCGAGAACAAGTTCAAAGTACCATTGTTTGGAAACAGAGCCTTGTTCCAGGCAGAGGAGCGGGCCAACAAGAAAAACCAATATTACTTGCTACAAAAAGCAAGGATACGTTTTCCAAGACTGTTCAAAGATCCAAAAGACATAGACAGACCAGTAATAGTAAAAGTTCAGGAAAAAAAACGCAAGCTTGAACGTGCTTTTTTCAATGTATCATCATATGCAGAATACAGGGACAAGACAGAGACCAAGATAAAACAAGGATTGATTTCAAGAGATGCACTCAAGACTGCAAGCATCGAGGAATTTATCATAGGAACTTATTTTAATTTCAATTATTTCCATACACCGATATCAAAAGAGGTTGATTTTCTTGGAATAGAAAGAAGATTGCAGACAAACCTTCATGACTTTGTTTCACTTCCTGCAAAACAACAGCTTGAGACAAACATCGAATTACAAAATATCGAGGTAGGTCACACACCTGCAAGCATTAGAGAATCCCTACTTGAGCAGGTCATAGATGCTGGAGACAAGTTTGTCAATGCCGTGAAAAAAGAGTATGCGCCAGGGATCATCGGTCCATTTTCTCTGCAAAGCGTCATAACCCGTGACCTAGACATCGTAGTGTATGACGTATCATTACGAGTTCCAGGAAATCCAATTCTTGCTACAACAAGTCCATATACAAAATACAAATATGGTGAAACTTTTGGTGTTGGACGCAGGATTGCAATGGAGTTAAGAATTGCACAGCAGGAAGGAAAATTGGAACAAGTGCTAACCTAGGCTTCCATTTTTTCTTTCAAGAGATTTTTTCTGACCAGTATTGGTATGTTATAAAATGTTGCAAGTGCTATAGAATCAGATGCACGGTAGTTACGCATTACAAGATCATGTTTTCCAGTAAAGTAGACATTGGCACGCAAGACGCTGCCACTTTCATATACTTTTATCTTTACAAGTACAAGCTCGTTTAGTTCCGCAATTTCTTCTACCATGTTGTATATAGTTGGAATCGCATCTCGTTGTCCTTCAATAAAATTAGATATGTGTCTTGCAACTTCTCCTGAAAAGGCTCTCATGTGAAATTCTTTACCGTCGTCTGATCGTAGGATCAAAAGCCCTTCAACCCCGTACGGATCTACAAAACCCACGTAGGTTATCTTGGTCTCGGCATAATCAGAATCTTGAGGCTCGTCGATCTTCACGACTAGATCAAGTATGGAATTACCCAAGATAAACACTTTGGAGAGAATAGGAGATAGAATTTAATGCCAGGCTGAGAATTTTGTACAAGTGGAAAAACAAAAAATACGTGGTCGTTCCCATCTTGCACTCGTACTAGTTGGCTTTTTAGCTATTGCCATATCATTTTTAGCATATACAAAAAATAACAGTCTAATAATCACGCCCGCTGCCATGCCCGCCTTGCAAAACCTTGCAGTTGCTACATACGCTGTACTATTTTCATCATTTGGAGCCATAGGTTGGGGGTTGTACAAGATGTACAAGTCAAAGATCACACATGCAGACTCTACCATCTTATCAATTATTGCAAATGCCACACATAACAAAAGATCAAAACAAATTTTCGTCATAAGTACAATAGGATACGGATTATTTTTTGCATTTACTTCAGGAATAATAATCTACAAGCCAGACATCAATGCTACAGATTATGGATTTCCACAACCTCCACACATAGAGCTCTCGCCATGCTGTGATCTTCCAGGCTACATGCCAATGATTTTTGCATTTTTTACAGAACATATAGGATTACAGATAATTCCATTAAATTTACTGCTACTAGTCATGGTGTCATTCTTGGTCGGTTTGAATTTTGCGTTATCATCGACCGTATTTTCCATTGCAAAAAGTGGAGGAAATCTCGGGGCGTTTGGAGCAATAACAGGGTTGTTTGTCGGATGCCCTACGTGTGCAGGTACGATGTTTACCATGTTATTTGGTTTTGGAACAGGAGCCACAACATTTACTTTGTTCTTAACAAGCGTCGAGGCCCAAATCCAGACAGTCTTTATTGCAATATCCATTCCGGTTCTTTTTGTAACTCCCATCATAATGGCCAAGAAGATAAAGTCGCAGAATGAGAGTTGTGCAGTAAACTCTAGATAGACTTTATGACACGCGGTCTTTTCCAGTCTCCAATATCATACCCATTTTGCCTGAGATATTTCAGAGTAAGCTTGTATACCAATTCGTCATGCTCAACAGTGCGGAGGATTTCGTCCCATTCCACTTGACCAGATTGGTTAATCTTTTCCTCCATTTGTAAAACAATAATCTTTGCAATATCCCTGCATTGATCAAAAGTCTTTCCATTCTTGTACGCTCTGGTTCGAGCGTCACATTTTTCCATTGCATACTAGTTTTGTCAAGCTAAATAAAAAGATCAGTGATTTTTGAACCTCACCTGCGAGAATTCATATCTTAATACACCCGTGTTTTGATCGTTTTCCATATTGAACAACCCCAATCCCATGGATGTCATCCTATGGACACTGCGACGTGGAGAGGGCGACATTGTGAACATGTACAACTACCTGTCCGAACTAATGCAGATTTCAACTGGGAGAAATTTTCTTAATTTTGGATATTGGGATAACGCAACAAAGAGTCCTGCAGATGCTCAGACAAATCTGTGCAATCTAATAGGAGACATGGCAGAGCTTGAAAATGCACGACATATTCTTGATGTGGGAAGTGGTTTTTCAGAACCAGCTTTTCTTTGGAAAAAGGCATACCCAAACATTACAATCACATGCCTTAACATAAACCCCAATCAACTCAAATTTGCAAACATACAGAAAAAAATATCTGAAATAAACTTGGTAAATGCAACAGCAGTAAAAATTCCCATATCAGACCGATCATGTGACAGAATAATTGCACTAGAATCAGCGCAGCACTTTAGACCAATCAAGGAATTTATATCAGAGACTGGAAGGATTCTGAAAAAAGATGGGACCGCCGTCTTTGCAATACCAGTGCTTTCAAAACCATCAAAGTTTAGCGTTTTGAAGATCGGTATTTTGAAGATGACATGGTCTTCTGAGCATTATGATATTGATGCGATTAAAAAAATAATCCAAGACATTGGTCTTAACATTACAGAAATCAGACTTGTTGGATCAAATGTATATCCACCTCTGGCAGAATACTATATTCAGAATCATCGGTTTCTCAGATCAGAGATCTTAAAAAGATACCCGTCGTATGTAGAGACAATATTGTTCAGATCAATGCTAAAGATGAAACAAGCTGCAACAAATCATACCATTGAATATGTCTTGATAAAATGCACAAAGTAACCCTTATCAACGTAGTAAATCCATGACTTTTCATAGCATACCAATTCCGTCTGGATGCTATTCTGCGTAGGTTCTCTCTACGCAGAGCCTATTAATTTTCATAAACAGATCTTGACAATTTTCTCCGTAAGAAATATTATCTCAAATAATATGATTAAAGCATGGGACTTTTCAAGAAAAAAGAAGGACCTGCTGAAACAAAATGTAAAGAGTGCGGTCTTGAGCTCCACGATCCAGTAAGACTTGACAGGCACATGAAGAAGGCACACAAACATGCGCCACAAAGGAACTTTGATGAGCCTGGAACCAGTACAGGCGGAATGTGGTAAAGGTACAAGATTTGCAAGAAAAAAATGAAGTGGATTGACAAAACATGGTTGCTTTGGATATTATCAATAATTTAGCAAATTTCATAATCCATGCAATATCAAATACAGGATATTTTGGAATCTTCTTTCTAATGCTAGCAGAAAGTTCGCTCATACCAATTCCAAGTGAAATAATCATGCCATTTTCTGGATATCTTGCATCCACTGGAAAACTCAATCCAATTTTAATAATACTTGCGGGCTCGATTGGAAACCTAGTGGGGTCGCTTGTGGCATATATCATAGGTGTAAAGCTTGGCAGAGAGTTCATTGCCAAGTATGGAAAATATGTTCTTCTGAAAAAATCCCACCTGGAATGGACTGAATCATACTTTAAAAAATATGGTGATAGATCCACATTTGTAAGTAGGCTACTGCCTGCCATTAGAACATACATTTCATTGCCAGCCGGCATAGCAAAAATGAACTTGAAAAAATTTTCAATTTACACTTTTGCAGGCTCTATCATATGGAGTACCATGTTAACATATGTTGGGATGACACTAGGAGATCAGTGGACTAGGATCAGACACTATTCAGATTACATTGATGGTGCAGTCATAGTAGGACTAGTTATCATAATAATAATCATAGTCAAAAAAAGGGTTGCCAAGCCAGATAATAATTAACGATCTTTATGCTTGCTCAACTCTTCTAGGATTATCTGAAATATTGTTTCGCTGTCAAGCAACACACACCTGATATCATTTTCCTTGCATGCATTTCCAATCTCCACATCTTCTGTTACAACAATCATGCCGTTTTCATGTGCATATTTTATCACAGAATAGTCACTAGATAGTTTTTTTCCCTCGGCAATTAGTTTTTTTACGCTAAATGCTTCATATCCAAATTCCTTGAGTCGGGCATCAAACCCATCATACATCTCATCAACTAATACTTTCATTGTCAGTATCCGTTTGAAACTCATATTATTATGTTAGGATGTTCAGACTGGGACTTGGCCAACATGGCGATTTAATAGTCTTTTATTGCCCTGAGCAGCGGTATGTTATGCATTATGTGATTTTCAGGATAACAGTCAAGCATAATTCCATTTGTTACATTATAAAATTTCCAGTTACTGCACTGTGTATTATACTCTAGATTGGAATTGTCAAATTTCCAGTCAAAACCATTGCGTATTTTTACATCCGGATAATTATGGCCACGAACAAGCGTCAATACATTAGCAGAATAGTTCACAACTATTTTTCCATACAGCGCATTAGGATAAAGGTAAATTACATGTGGATGAGTAGTAATTGCGTCAAACTCTTTTTGTGTAACGTATTCATTGTGCAATACAATCACCTTGTCATATTGTAACAAAATTTTGGGATTTTTATCCACATCAATGTCTGTGAGAGTATAATATCCAAGGGATTCTAAAATATCCACGGCTTGTCCGCTTGCAGTGTATCCGAGAGGCGCATTGGCATAGATAAAAGATGTCAGACAGGTGGTATCACAATTGCCTGCATAATACGAGTAAAAACCACGTTCAGAATATGCAGATGCTGTAAAAACTGGAATAATCACTACGGATTTTTTTGTATCATTATATACTGAGATTTCCGACATCCTTTCTTTCTGTACTCTTGACACAAAATTGTCATCCAGTTCAATTACTCCATTTTGGATTAAATATTCAATTCCACTAATAAACTCACTGTCTGGTACGTTTCCATTACTCCAATAATATGCAATTTTTTTTACAGAATCAGGTATCATAAAACCATCTGCATTTTCTACAAGATCTTCTACTGGAATAATCCGATGTTCTACAAGCCATCTCATGTCATTTATAAAATCAGCATCGGAGATCTCTGCCTGCGTCCATAACAATGCAATATGCTTTACCCACGTTGGTACAATGTTTGTTGTGGCATTGGCATCAACATTACCAAGTTGAACAAATAATCCAGATATCAGAAAAATCACCACAATTGCAACCAGTGTTACATGGTTCATGCAAGCTTTGAAGATATACAGGTTTTAGACATTATGGATGATTTATTACACGACTTTACAACATAAAATAAAAACAAGTTGTCATGTCATCATATCATAGCAAACTTTTCTGTAAGCATCAATAGATTATGAAAAACATAAGGTAAGTTTTTGTTCACGAATAAGTGTATATAAGTCCAAATTTGCCCCTAAGATATGATCAAGACAATCAGTGTCGCAGGTTTACAAGAAGGTGTACCATTCAAGAAACCAACAATCACTTTAGAAGAACTTGTCGAGATATCATCCCCAGTACACCTCACTTGGATTGAGTGTGTAGTAGATAACATCATAGGAGAAACTCCAAAAATTTTAGAAAAATTAAACATTACCATGGACCCTTCCGTACTATTATCAGGATATGTGTCAAGTTATGAAGACAGGGGCGATACGCTAGGACTCATGATACCATTTGTCGTACCAGGAAATAACAAAACTTTGACTGCCCCTATTTTGGTTTTTGTGAAAAAAGATCTTATCGTGACCATTCATGATGACTATGGTGGTAAGATTACTCGTCTATACAATTATGCTCCCACACTTTTACGAAAACTTCCAAAAGAAGCTGACAGTTGGGCAGACAGGCAGACAATACTTTTAGCAAGAATCATAGATGAAATTAGCGAGTCCAATTTCTCCATATTACGCCTCATAGTGGAAAGGGCAGAGCAATTTGAGATAGACATTGCAGGTTCAAGACAAGTTACAAGAGACATATCTCTGGAACTATCAAACGTACGAACATCGCTATTGACTTTTTTGAATGCAACATGGGCAAGCTATGATACAGTGCACAATCTAAAGTATGGCGATGCAGAAATGGTCTCAGACGATGAAGTAATTCTTGCAAAATTTGAGGTAATCCTTGGAAGACTTGACAGGCAGATACAAATGTCAGAAAACATCATGCAGATGGTTGCAACAGGAGTCAATGTGGTCCAAACCGAAGTAACAAACAAGGTTACCATCCTTATCATCTGGTGGACAGTGGCTGGAACAGCTGAACTTGTGCCAAACACAATTGCAACAGTCTTTGGCCTTTATCCAAACCATGAGATAGTATTCTGGCCCATTGTTACCACTGTTGTAACATCCGCTGCGTTGGCAACCGCTGTAGCCTATTTCTATGTAAAAAAATTCTTTGGGCAGAGCCTAGGATTCAACAAGCTGAAAAAGTTTCGAAAACAATCCACCAAATAGATTTTTTCAGAAAAGGGTCTTTTCAAATATTTATCAGTTTTAATCATCAATTTTTTATAAAAGTGGCATAATTTCTTTTAAAAATTATTCAAAGATGCCATAAATCAATAAAACTGCGATCAGATACACAAAGTAAAAGATTCATAAATCGAGTTTACCAATGTCGAAGAATTATAGCTTATGAAAGAATTTGGCACCCTGGAATATGTTCTGGACACATATTCAAAAAACTGGACTTGGAAACTTACGGGCCCCAGAGCAGTAAGCATGGTAGCTCGTGTCATACCTCATGCATGGTACGGTAATGGCCCAGAAGAAGCCATAGTACCAGATACGATACAAAATGTAGAGAAGATAAAATGGATAATGGACAGATATCCGCTGGAGATAAGATCAAAATCAATATGGCATAGAAAAGTCCGCAAGGTTATTGTTCCGCAAAAAAAATGGACACGGATTGAAAAATTGCGCAAGGCAAGCCCCGGGCCCCAATTTCGCGGCAACCTGCTTGACTTTCAGAGAGAAGGTCTTGATTTTCTACTAAAATCATACGGCAATGCACTGCTAGCAGACGAGATGGGTCTAGGCAAGTGTCTAAAGGGCGATACGCTAATCAGCACAACAAACGGGAGTATTGCAATCAAGAAGATTTGGAAGCGAGCAAAAAGCATAGAGAAGGGCGGTGATGAAGAATGGGCCAGACTGGAAATTCCCACAAGTATACAAACTTTCGATGGAAAAAGCATAGTTGCCAAACAAGTGAACAGAGTATTTAGGCAAAAAATTAATGAATCCATAACAAAGATAACTCTCAAAAATGGTTCTGAGATAGAATGTACCAAGCGTCACAGATTTCTCACTCCCGATGGATGGAAGAGAGCTGGCGAATTAAATGTCAATGATAAAGTTGCAGTACCCTCAAAAACAGCACATGTTGTAAAGGACAAGTCGTCAAAAGATATTGCAGAATTAACGGTATTTCCATCACAAAAAATTGCAGAGACTGGAATATCATTTTCCCCCGACATTTACACACAATACAAATACATCCAAGGTACGAGTAAACAACTTGCCCTCCAGTCTTCTAAAATGTTAGAGCCAGATTATCACAATTTGACACAACAATTGCACAAGATATCTGCAGAGTCAGTCAACTGGTGTCCAGTCAAGTCAGTTGATGAAAAACAGTTTTCAGGATACGTGTATGATATATCGGTTCCCCAGACACACAATTATGTTGCAAATGGAATTATAACCCACAATACAGTGCAGACCTTGGCATATCTTGCGACAGAAAAACAAACATTTCCAGTATTAATTGTAGCACCACTTGTTACACTAAATAACTGGCAGAGAGAGACGCAAAAATTTCTCAAAAAACGTAGTCGCAACGGAAAAATTTCAGAGTCTGAATATCCATCATCTGTCTTGATAAGAACAGGCAAGGCGCAAGAACTGGGAAAATATGATGTTTACATCATAAACTATGATTTACTTCATAAGAGAATAGACGATCTTGCCAAATTAAACATCAAGACAATTGTATGCGATGAAGTACAACACCTCAGATCAAAGACAACTAAAAAATATACAGCTGTTAAAAAGCTTGCAGCGCTTGATTCTGTCAAATACAGAGTAGGCCTATCTGGAACACCAATTTACAACAGAGGCTCTGAAATATGGCCGATTGTGGACATATTAAGGCCCGGGCTTCTGGGAACATTTGATGAATTTTGTGAATATTTTTGCTATGTCAATGAAAAAGGAAAGGCAATCGTTCTTGAAAACAAGCGTGCAAGTCTAGGGGAAGAATTACGCAAGCATGTAATGCTAAGGCGAAAAAAATCTGATGTTCTAAAGGAGTTAAAGGATAAAGTTAGGTACAAGGAGCTTATTGATTCAGATATCAATTATTACCAAACAGAGCTTGGCAAAATTTGGGAGAGATTGGAAGAAGAGCAAAAAAGCGCAACAAGCGCCTTTGACAAATTTTCATCATACAAGAGAGCAATACAGAGCGAAAGGCAAGCTGCAGGCGTAGCAAAAGTTCCTCATGTGATAGAGTTTGTCAAAAACATCATGGAAATTGAAGAAAGTGTCGTAGTGTTTTGCCACCACAAGGCAATCCACGAATTACTTCACCGAAGCCTCTCAGAATATTCACCTGCATCAATCATTGGAGGCCAGAGTGACAAGGAAAGGCAAGAGGGAATAGACAGGTTCCAAAATGGTGAGACCAAGCTGATAATTGCCGGCCTCAGAGCTGGAAATGTAGGCATAAACTTGAGCAGAGCAAGATATGTAATATTTGCAGAACTTGATTGGAGTCCTGCAATACACAGACAGGCAGAAGACAGGTTGCACAGAATTGGACAAAAAAATACGGTCTTTGCATATTATCTCATGGGTAATGGTACACTAGATGATCACGTGGCAAATGTTTTGGTAGACAAGAGTTATGAAATTGATGCAATCATGGATGAGAAGGTAGAGACGTTTGAGAATAAGGAGAAGGCAGAACTCATTTTAGCACAGATTCATGACAAGCTAACCCATAGTATGATAAGATAGCTACTCTTCTTTTACATTATATTGATCAAAAAAGTCCTGACCTTCGCCTAGTTTTTGAGTCAGAAATGATTCTAGTTTTTTTATGACTTGAGCCCTTTCCATCTTTCCCTCTATGGTATCATAGTGTGTGGCCTTGGATTCACGGAATTTTTTGTAGCTCATTGCCTTCATGGTGTAAAATACCACACGCCCACACAAGTAGTTTTGTGTTGCTATTCAGATAGAAAATTCTTTCCTAGAATTTGGTTGCAATGACTAGTGTTGTTGTAGCATTAACACTTTGAATCTTGCGGATCTTGTTTTCAATTATTTCCTTGAGCAACTCCACAGTGTTTGACTCTATAATAGCCAAAATGTCATATGGGCCAGTTGTTCTAACACACTCTTTTACTCCCTGAATCTCTCGTATCTTGTCAATGATTCTCCCTTCAGAGCCTGATTCACAGTTTATCATGACACATGTTGTTTCAACATTTCTGTCCAGTTGTGAGGTTTGAAGCATAAATAGAGTCAGGGCACTTTTTGCATATTATGCATACTCAACAATGTAGCTGATTTATCATAAAGCTAGCTTAATCGATCAGATCGCAGCAAATGGCCTTGCCTGAAAAAATTACAGCGTGGAATATTTTGAACTAGATGTGTACAAAATTTCGTCCCAAGAATCAAATTGAAAAATAATACCAAGTAAAAAAATGCCAAATCAAACATTAAGCGAGCTTGTAAAGACAGCCGACAAGATAACAATCGATGAGATCAAGGGTAAAAAAGTCACCCTAAAAATAAGCTGGTTTGATCTAAAAGGAGCAAGAAAGTCAAAAAAGTTTCTTCTCAATGAAAAAGACAAGATAGAATTTTAAAAGTTTTCGCATCTTGGCTTTATTACAAATCCCCAAAATCTTCTTTTTTAATTTGGACAAATCACATCTATCGCATTTCCCATTACAAGACATCAGTTTACTTTGTTTATGACTGAATCATTTGTTCTATGATAACATAATAATAGAAATTGTTCAATTTGAATTCCATTGAAGATGTGTAGGTTGTAAAACTTACTCCAAAATTGGTGTCATTGGTTTGCGTTTCAGGCTGTCAATGGAATTCTTTAGTACAGGAATTTATCCAGTGTAGAATTGTCAAGAAATATGTACCGATATCCATATTCTAGAGATCTTGTTGTGTATGAACCTTGACATTACCAGGAGTTATCTCAACAGTTGCACTTAGCCTGATCACAGCACTTGTCGTTGTTTTTGGAATGTATGTGTAAAGTATAATTCCAGATAATACAATGCAACCAAGAACCAAGCCAACTGCCAGAGCATTCATTGTTATAACATCTAACTTGATACTTGTTATAATTTGTGCACCGATTGAACAAAATCAGAAACTAGTAAACATCTGCCAACACAATAGCAAATTAGATCATTGACAGAGTCCTTCTAAAGAAAAAATTTATCAAAAATATCATCGATTAAAAACAAGGGTTGTAGAATTTCATTTTTTTTCTGTTTTTATATGAAATCCAAACTTTCTTTATCTATGTTAAAATCTATGAGATGATCGTACAAATAAAAAATCGATGGGCAGCATTAGTTAATTGATCCAAAGGTTGGAATATCAAAGACTGACTACCATTAACTTGTGACCTTTGTTTTATACGAGAAAAAATTGCCCTTGTTCAGAAAATTATTTGTGTTACATTCAAATGAATATGAGTTTGAGTATGATGACGAGGACGATGACTAGCTATACCAATAGCACCCTGATATCATAGAAACAACAGAGACGGGCAAGTATTGAAGACAGTGTAGAGTCATTGTTTTTTCGCCCGTGGCAGAAATAAAAGCACTGTTCCCAACACAATAAGAATTCCTACAAGTGTAGTATACAACAATGCCAACGGTAATGATTTTACATAGTCAGATGTGGTGTTTGGAATCAAAAAATTAAATCCTGTAGACAATATCCAGATCAGAAAAAAGCATCCAACCAGAGCAGCAATATCAATAAACAGGATCTTTTGAAAGGGTTTCATAAAATTATACAATAATACCAATTGTTAAACAGTTGCCAGAGCACATCATGGAATCATGGTGGTTTTTCATTGTTTTTACAATATCTTAATTTTGCTTGGTACAAATGTCATAAAACCAGGCACACATTAGAAACTACAGATTCATTTAGAAAAGTTGTCAGGTCAAGCCAATTCTCTTTTTATAAAATTTTGTCAAAAAATACTAGACAGCATAAACAGCATATTCACTTGGTTCAGCTTTTTTACTATGGTCCAGATTCGCTTGATTCTGTAGACGCAGATTCAGCGGATTTAGTAGTATTTGCGGACGAAGTGGTTCCATTAGATTCTTGAAGATGCAATGCATTTTCTGTATTTTCTTCTCCAGGTAGTCCCATTGCCTTATCACCCAAAGTTGTCTTGAAGCCTACTACCGCTATGACAATCGTCAGTACTGCAATGCCCACACCAACAGCAATCTTCTTGTTCATGACACATACTTTCCTTATTCCATCATAAGAGTCTGCTTACCATTCCCAGTGATAAGAATGGACAGATTAATTAAAAACAGAAAGTTATGCCATTTATGATGAAGAGATGACAAATTTTTCAGCATCAGGACTTGTTTTTGCGATTGTGCTAAACCTCATTTGGACAAGTGATAAGAAATGGTAGATTTATCGATTACTCATTATGTTCTACTTGTGGCACATCTAATAGTAGGTTTCATCCTGGTTTTATTTGCTGCAAAGGCATTCAAGAAAACAAAATATCTGCCAATGCTTCTTTTAGTAATCGGCTTCACACTTCTAGTTGTAGGAGAGACAGTAATCGAAGAGGCATTTTCATTTCTTAATGATGAAAATCTACAGAAAATTATAGAGGAGTCATTTGAGATCGCTGGATTCATCACACTGATTTGGGCAGTCAAAAAAAGTTGAAATGGACAGCGACGATGACATCATATCAGTACTTGCGGATAAATATAGCAGAGAGATAATCATACTTTTAACAAATAACGAGTTGACAACACAGGAGATTGCTACAAAGCTTAACATTCCACTATCTACAAGCTACAGAAAAATAAAATTCTTAGAATATATGAAAATCATAAAGAAAACCAAGGTTATCAGAACCTTAGAGGGACTCGATGAAAGCTATTACAAGGGACTTGTTTCCGAAATTGAGATCAAGTTCAGGGATGGAAAGATTTCATATAAAATTGAACGACTTCAAATGAATGATAAGATAGTTAGACTCTGGCAAGAGTTTGGAAAAAAATAGGCATCATTATTGACATAATAGGATGGATTATAGATGAACATACCATTCATCATATCTCATTTCCAGCATTGTTCGCAACAATTCAATATCTTATTTTTATTTCCTGCACAGTTTCTAGGAATTTCTGTAGTTCTTGAAAAAAGTGTATTCCTTTTTCAGTAATGGTGAAAGTACGGGTTCTCCCATCATTTGTAGACTTCATTAATCCAAAGTCTATCAATTTTTGACATTTTTCAATTGCTGTATAATGTGATAGATTTGCACTTCTGGATATGGAGGATATTATTGTACCATGCCTATCACAATCCAGTACAACACGTAAAATATCCGATATTATACCCATTTCTGATCGGTATTGATGTTTTGACATGTTTCTAGTTCAAATTCTGTATTTAATTGCCTAACTACCGTTCTCATCAATGAAAATAGTAGAACCGGTTTTATTCCAATTTACTTATTACTCATTCAATGAAATTGCGTCTATACGGACTGATGATACTTGTCATACTTGCCACAAGCGCACCAACACTAGCTCTTGCACAATATGAAAACCAAGGGGACAATCAGGGAGGCACAACGATCCTGGCAATTTTTAGTTTAACATTGTATGTTACCATATCTGCAATATTTGCTGTAGTTGGATATTCGATTTGGCAAGTATACAAAATAAGAAGAAAGTCCATAAAAAAATTAGCGTAATTTGTATGCGATTTTTCTCTCCGATTCATTTCTTAAAAACATTAGCGATAGTAGCACTGGTATTCGTGCCAATTCTAGCCTATGCTGATGATAACAGTGTATTCAGTACAGCCGCAACTCTTGGCTGGCTGGCTATTGGATGCGGGGTGACAGCAAATCTCTCTCTTGTAATATTCAAAATGGTAAGAAAAATTCCAGTCATGAAAGTAATCGGGCGTTCTGCCACATCACAAAGTTTGACACCTATGTACAAACCTGTATTGAACTTTCACATTATGTTAAATTCAGTAGGATTCCTTGCAGGGGTATCACATGGATTTATGCTCATCCGAGGACTGGACTATATCTCACTCTCAATGGTCACAGTCATGATTGTATCAATGATTAGTGGTATACTACTTCGATTCACATATGGTAAAAATTTGAAATTTGTCAGTAGACTAGTTCATGGTCAAGCTATTCTTGCTGCATTATTAGTAACACTTGTTGTTTTACACATAATTACAAGATGGCACCAGGGAGTTATCATGGGTTTCATATGAAACAGGTTTAGCAAATCATGGCCTCTTCTAACACGTGAAAAATAGATATTATTAAATATTTATAAATATACACATAATTTGAATGTGAGAGCTCGCTTGACTCCCCGTACCGGGAAAGATGTTTGCAGCGCCAGCCTATGATGCACTATCATCAAATGATATTAGAGAGTTAGAAAGATCTCTCAAGCATAAAACAAATACATGGCAAGATCTCTGGTCGTAACCATTCCAACAATTTCGTCTTTTTCCAATATTGGAAGATGATCTATGTTATATTTTCCCATCAGATATGATGCTTCCTGAATTGTTTGAGTTGGACTTGCACAAATTAGTGGTCTTGATGCAAGATAACTTAAGATCAGACATCTGGCAGGTACATGCACAGCTGCAACTATACGTGCCAAATCCCTTTCTGTAACTATGCCAAACGGTTTTCCATATGCAGTGATTATTATGCTTCCAGTCCTTTTTTGCATCATGGCAATAATCGCATCATGTGCAGTTTTGGTATGATCCAATGTTACGATATCTCGTGTCATGATGCTTGCTATTGTAGTGTGCTCAGATCTGGAAATATCTTTAACATAATCCCGGGTTTTTGCATCATCCATCACATCTTGTATATCATACAGTATTTCAGAATGGTGATTTTCAAGTGTTGTCACCATGATATCCATAAGGACTTGCTAGCCAATAAGCATTGTCAGTCTAGTTTATACCCTATGTTTTTATCAATTTGTCTTTCTTTAGTCTGCCAAAATAATCTATGATACATGCTTCATGAGTGTAACTAGCGGCATTACAACGATTTTGGCAAAACCAGCAAATACCTTTGCAAAAGTTTGGTGATTCCTTATCAGGCATTCGTTGGTACAAACATGATTCTATTCTCAATCCCCTCCCCCAATGTCACATCCACACAGTCCAAATTCATCAATTTTATTTCCACACACTCCACACTCTTCCTTAAATTGCACTTCCCATGATTCTTTTGAATAAAGACGGAGGTGTTCGTTGATCTCTTTTGGAATGACGCTTTTGAGTGACAAGTCCTACTACTCCCAATCATCCAGCAGTTTTAGACAATATGCACATATGAAATAACCATTTTCTTCCTCAAATTCTGCTTTACATCTTTTATAGACTTTTGATTTTTTCAGCATAATTATTTGCAAATCATATCACTACCAATCTTGATACTATATCTGCCACATTCAACAAATTCCATCCTAAACCCTAAGACATGATTCAGAGGATGCTTTTTGGCAACATTGTATACCATATGCCAATTCTCCAACTATTATTACATCACCGTCCCTATTAAATTGGCTCTGGCAAGAACACATCCAAGACGTGAGATCTGTGGCCTGGTACCATTTGTGTATCATATCACTTGAGAACTAATTTGTAGATCATGTTACATCCCAGGTATACGGGACTGGTTTTTGTCTTGACATTAACTGAGCATGACTTTCAAAAAGGCTTCTTTGGTTTCATCCATATCATCCAGTCTTTCTGATTCCATTCGGATTTCATCCACAATAGAATAATATTCATTTTGATATACTTCTTTCAATATGTCTCGTAAGTGTTCTGGATGATCAATGCATTCAAAAATCCAAAAATTATGATATGATTGGAGTTTAGCCAGAACTAAATTATAATTGGTGTTTCCCCTTCTCATCAATACCACTTCAACACAAGTCATAAAGGCGATTTTATTTTCCCGTTCTTTGGAATTCATGTTTATTTTTTCAATCATTATGTTATAATGTTTGCGGGACAAGACACCCTTTATTTGTACGGTATATTTTCGTATTTTTTACATTGAGTCAAAAACTCAAATCCTATAAGGTTCAATTATTGAACTTGGAGTCATACTTGTGAAAAGTATTCCGGTCCTAGGAATCTCATTATTTCCAGAGCAGCAAATGCTTTTTTATAAAATTCAATTATATCTGACGTGTATTTGACAGTCAAAGTTGGAGCCACGGCATTATATCAATCATGGATGGTTTTACCATGATGGTATTCTATGAAAATAGACTTTATTTCAGATTTATTTCTCAGATTTAACTCACATAAGACTAGACCGTCACGAGAATGATTCGCCATTGCTTTGTCCACTAGGTGTAGTGTCTTCCTTGAAATATAAGATAGAAAACAGAGAATTGTTTAAAAACAGTTTAAGATTAGATCTTGACGATTCGTTACAGATATTGTCAGTTTAACGCGTGAATTGTGTTTAGATATTGTATTATGTTTGCAAAGTCATTTCTAGTAATATCTCCATTTGTAAGCATGGTTGCAGGTTTTGAAACCCATGACGGTATATGAGAACCCGTAATATCATATTCATCCAATACGTCATTTACATAGATGCCCTGATTAGGATATCGCAACCAGTTTGTGACGTCATCTAATAAATTAGATGGCTCTGATCGTTGGAGTGATTTCAGTAATTCTGCACTATAAAGCATCTTGTATTCAGGATAGCAGTTAAGCATTGTTGCATTATTTTTATGATAAAAATTCCATTTATCACATTGTACATCATATTCATATTTTGAATTATCGCCCTTCCAATCAAAACCATTCGTGATGTTTGGATCTGGATATCCATGTCCACGTATCAAGGTTATAGTATTGTTATCATAATCTGTTTTTACTTCAGCATACAATGCATTTGGATACAGGAAAATCACATCAGGATGACTTGTTATTGCATCAAATTCTTTTTTGGTAACATATTCACTATGTAAAACTATTACTCTCTTGTATTGCTTTAGAATGTCAGGATTTTTGTCAATATCCTCATCAGTAACAAAAGGAAACTGGAGTAATTTCAGTGCCCATGCCCCTGCTATGCTGGATGCTTGTACGCCGTTAATCTTGGTCGGCATACTTACAGTAAGACAAGTTGTATCACATTTTTTGTTATAATAATCATAAAATCCATTTGCACCATATGCAGCCTGTGTAAAGATAGGATAAACAAAAACAATGTCTTTTGGCTTGTTAAAGAGTCCAATTTTCTGATACACGTCAGTCAAATTCGGCTTTAATTGTATAGAAAGCGATATGAGATTTGATTTTTGATCATAATGTGGAATAACATTAAACAAGAGTTGGTCCACCGGCAATTGGACGATTTGTTTATTTCTCTCAGTATTGGAAATAATTTCTAAATAATCACCAGTGTTTGCAGGAGGTCCATATTGGACAGAATTTGGAGACTGGGCAAATGCAATTCCAAAGAGTGATGCTCCAAAAAAAGTAAGAATAAATGCCAAGATTAATTTTAGATTCAAACTGGTTAACCTTATTTTGGAGCAATATAATAGATTTAAGAGTTCCGTGTATTATTACGATATTTGTTCTAAGACTTCTCAATGAATAGCCATCTCAGAGAATATTGTAGTACAAACATGATCAAGAATAACATGTGAAAGTACCATGATTTTCCATATGGATTGAAATGACAACATGGATTTATTTTTGATACATTTTATTTGCAAGCTTCTGAAATTGGTTTAAAGTTTTCTCAGCATTGTCACTTGTCGTTGTTAAGTTACATAGTTCCGCGATTGTTTAACAATAGAATTATCATTACAATGCAATGAAAATTTTTACAGACAAAAAACAAACACATCAAAAACTCTAACAACACTTTCCGGATCTACAATATTGCTCTTGTTGTTTAGTCTTTCCGAACAATCAATTGTAAACTTTGCAGCAGCAGACAGTAGTAATAAAAATTCTACAAATACAAATTATCAGACTGGAAATAGCAGCAATGACAAAGACCAGTCATGGAGTGATTATCAAACAGCTCTTCATCAGGCAAATCAGGACTTGGAATACCGTGAGAAATGCCACACAAAGCTACAGTCAGACAATGCAAAATGCAGAACAGATAAAACAAAAAGCAGACAGTGATGCAAGGCAGACTTTTCGTGTAGTAAATGCATCAAGACAGACATATGAAATAGCAGAAGATGCTGCAAACGGAGACAAGTCTGCAATAGCACAGGCATCTGCTATAAGAGACAGTATCATAGGCAATGCAAAGATTACATTAGATATCGCAATTGGTCAGGCCGATGTGACAGAGAAAAATGCAGAGATTCAGGCAGAAGTAACAAAGATACAAGCGATTGGTTCTGCCCAAGCCGTAAAAGACAAGGCATCTGGAGATGCCCTAGTTGTATATGACAATATCAAGGGTGGTAAAAATGCAGCCCGAGATCAAACAGTGGAAACCGCATCAATTGCACAAGACAATTCCATTTTATCCGCAAGAAATGATCAGGAGAATACAAATGGCGGTTTTGAAGTATCCATCATGCAAGCCAAGGCAGTAGAGGATGCAACCATATCGGCATACAATGCATTAGGTCAAGACCAAGTAACAAAAGACAAGGCATACGAGCAGACGGATGTGACAAAAGATAACTCTGATGCAACTATCAGGGTTACAAAGGATCAGGCAATAGTTACTGCATGACAGTCCTAAGCCTATATTACATCTTTTTTATTTCATTCCCAGGAATTTTGGATCTACCATGTATAATGAATTTTTTTGAACATATTTGGAGAGTTGTTCTGTTAGTTCAATTATTTTATTTCCAGGTTCTGTTCATACCTTACACCAAGATACCCTTGAGACGGTAACAAGTATTGCTTTAGAGTCAAAATAAAAATGAAAAGGAATGATCGAGTTATTAGACCCAGATCTTATCTACGTCGTACTGCAGTCCAGATTCCTATACCACTTACAATTCCAAATATTACAATTCCAGCAACCCATGCAGCTACTTCATCACCAGTTGGTCCAGGTGATGGGCTGACAGTAGTCGGGCTGGCAGAATATTGTGGTGTTTCTGGTGTTGTTGCAGATGGTGTTGTTGTTGCAGATGGTGTTGTTGTAGTTGTAGTGTTTGCAGCTGGTGTTGTTGCAGATGGTGTTGTTGTAGTTGTAGTGTTTGCAGCTGGTGTTGTTGTAGTTGGTGTTGTTGCAGCTGGTGTTGTTGTAGTTGTAGTGTTTGCAGCTGGTGTTGTTGTCATGTTAGACATAGTTGTTGTCATATTCGACGTTGTAGTACTTGGTGTGGTACTAGCTGCTCCTACAATTACCTGACCTGTCATCCATGGATGAACAGTGCAAAAGTAATCATATGTGCCTGCATTTGCAAAAGTAAATTGGAATGTACTGCCTGGTTTGATCAAATTACCGCTATCAAACACAGTTCCAGTTGTTTCATCGGACGGTTTACCGCTTGTCACATAATGACTTACAGTATCAGTATTTTTCCAAGTTACTGTTGTTCCCGGTGTAACATTCAGAGGATTTGGAGAAAAGCAATTATTTGCAGTGACACAAGCCGCTGATGCGGAAGCGCCTGCGCCCTTTACCATATCAATTTCATTTGCTGTTTGTCCAAATGCTGGTGCTACACCTAAGATAGCAACTAGAGCCAAAAGACCAAATAGTACGCCAAATGGTTTTGACATTTTCATCGATTCCTCCGCTTTAAATCTATTAATAAATTATATCCATCATTTTATGATGCCTCAAAATTCTGTCTTGTAGGTTTTTGTACCAAATATGACCCTCAATACGATATCCTAGAGTGCAAACAACACATGCTATTGAGACGACTTACCAAGCCACAAGATTAGGAAAAACCAGATAAAACTATACCAGTTGATTGATATCAGTCATGGTTCATCTACAGGATATCAAGTGGGCATAATGATTCAGTTTGAAGAGTTTTTATCCACATGATATGTTCAACATCAACATGATTTGAAAAATGAATCTTTCTTCTAGAACATAAACCCGTACAAGACAGTACAAACTAGAATAAGTTTAATGCATTAGAAAAATGTCACAACATATTGAATGCAAGACTTGAATTTGTAAACAAGTACCGCCTTTTGATAATATCCATACTGATAGTTTCTGTTTTCACGCATCTTTGGAATGTAGATGGCTTTCCAGATATTTTCTTTGATGAGGGGATATACATGCACAGGGCAATGCATGTACTAAATGGCTTAGGCCCCCAAGAAGGATCGTTTTATGATCATCCATTTTTTGGACAAACATTTCTTGCAGTAATACTTGGTTTCATAGGATATCCCAGCTCTCTGCATTCCTCAGGTGATACCAACTCCATTGCCATCCTGTATACAATACCAAGAATCATAATGGGACTACTTGCGGTTGCAGATACGTTTCTCATATACAAGATAGCGGGCAAACACTACGGACAAAAGGTAGCATTGGTTTCTGCAGCATTATTTTCGGTGATGCCAATATCATGGATCTTTCGCAGAATATTGCTTGATTCAATCTTGCTGCCTTTTCTTTTGCTATCAATATGGACTGCACTCCAATCTAAAAATTCCAAACATATCACCGGGCTAGTTTTGTTATCTGGCATATGTCTCGGACTGGCAGTATTTACGAAAATTCCCGCCTTTACTACAATTCCCTTGGTTGGAGGTATTATTTTTTTCAGCAATACCAAACGTTTCAAGTTACTTGCATTGTGGATTATACCCGTAATTTTGATTCCCTCCTTGTGGCCAGTTCAAAGCATAGAGGCTGGACACTTTAACTATTGGATGCATGATGTATTTTATTTTCAGACTCATAGGGTTGGAGGTGCTGATCTGAATGTAATATCAAAAGAATTTGCAGACATGGATCCCGTTTTATTTGGATTAGGAATTGCAGGCATTGGCTTTGCAGTAATCAGGAGAGATTATCTGATACTAGGATGGTTTGCCCCGTTTGTAGTTTTTCTGTATTTCATAGGCTATAACCAGTATTTTTATTGGATTCCAGTAATACCTGTGATGTGTATTGCTGCTGGAGTGTTGATTACAAAGTCATTTGAAAAGATACCTAAGAGAAAAATTTCCAAAGATGGTATGATTGTGTTTGTTTTAGGGATCTGTGCCTTTGGCATGATAGGCCTTGTGCAACTCATATCTACAGATATGACAAGTGCAGAATATTCTGCAACATCTTTTGTTGTAAACCAGTCAATTGGTAATGACACCACCATTCTTGCAAGCCCCACTTATACATGGATATTCAGCAATGTGTTTCACAAGAATAATGTTCCGCTAGATTACTCCCAGATACTCTTCGAGCCCATCAACACAACAAAAGTTGTCCTAGTGGCGGATCCACATTACATGGTAGACTTTAACAGAGGAAGACAGATTGTCGACATGTACAATTCCACACAACTTGTTGCTACATTTGATGATGACATTTCTAAATATTTCACCGATCACTATCCCTACCAGAGTCTTCGCTCCACTGTCGAGGGCATACATATAGAGATCCGAGAGAAAAATTAACAAAAGCATAACGTTGTATTTTTAAAATAATGACATCGTGTAAGTTAGATAGTGATTCTTCAAAGTACAGTCACAAGAAATGTTTCAAACAATACCAGGCAATTTACAATGTTTGAAAATCCAGATGTAATGTTTACTAGACTTGACTTATTATCTTGTCCTTGTATGCAAGCACTGCTTTTTTAATCTCAGAGTAGCTGCTTGACAAGTCTCCAGTTTTTTCAAAGTCGGTTAATGTAGATTCTAGTTTTTGCACAAAATCTAGTGCGTCGTCGTTGTTCTTTTTTAGTTTCTTTTTCAGTCCATCTATTTGATTAGGTTCCATGTCTCTTCTTTGTATTGGATCTAGTATAAACATTGTTTCTGACACAAATTTTAGTAATCGAGTTGGTTTGAATGATCTTTTATGTCATCATCTTTTATGACGGTTTGATGCATCATATTGTTTTGCCCTATTCTCATTATAGTTTATTTGTAGCATGACATGTCTGAGCTTTTTTCGCTTGTTCTCATCAGGAAAATGGATGAGCATAAACTCATCGAGTTCCTCAACTCCCCTGTCTTCAAGAATTTCAAGTCCAATCCTTCCTGCTTCGCGTGAGTTGTCAAGGCCGCATTTGTTACATGCCACACCCCGAGCAATCCTTGCCCTACACCTAGAATTGACACAATATATCATAAAATAGAATCTTCCCATGAACTATAAAAATGACCCGAGATGATTCTAAAAATTTGCGCCATGAACTAGATTGAAATCAGTAGGCAGAAAAATGTTCAGAAGCATTAATTTTATGCAGAACATCACAAATAAAAAATGAAAGAGTATGAATGTCTTGAATGCATGTCAAAGAATACCGGTCAATACATGGACCCAATTGAGAAAAGCGACGGAATGCATTATTATTTCCTGTGTGAAGACTGCAAACACGAGTGGGAAATCATACTAAAATAATTAATCGTCAAAGGTTCTTCAAAGAAATACAAATCATTTTACAAATATGCCATATACAAAAATAAAAAAGGGATCTATGGATTTCGTGTAGGTTTCCAAGATGAGAACCATGATTGGATTACGCTCATATCCATGCTTGTAAACGCCTTCAAGTTATCATTGAATGTCTTGATGTTCTGTCTTGTTGCATCTATTGCAGTTATTACCGCCTTGTTCTGCAAAGAACTTGTTTTTACAAATTCGTCTGTTACATCATTGATTGATTTCAGATAGGATTGTGGAAGATTGGCACCAAGACCGCTCTTTGTCATCACATCCTGATGAAATGCAATTGTATTATCCATTACATTTTTGCATGTCGATGTAAACTCTTGTTGCAGGTGAGAAATTGCCTCAATGTATTGTGTTATGTTTTTCTCGACTTCATCAAAGTAACGACTTAGATTCTGTCGATATACTGCATAGACTTCTTTTGTCTCCGGTTTGTTTGCCCTCTCGCTTAGCATTTCAGTTTTACTCATGGCTTTATTTTCTAGTTCTACGTCATAAAGATCTTGATAATAAATTACTTAGAGATACATACAATACATGATGAAATGATTAACATGCATAATTATTTGAAAAACATGTTTGACTGTTTCTTGTAACATATGATACTGGAATGACATGGTTAATTACGATGTGCAAAAACCATACAAGACATGGGAGACGGAATAGGTGGGCCAGTAATTGTCTGTTTATCAGGAAACACTTTTCAAATGTCTGTAACACACTTTCGTAAAGACAACAAGGAAGAATATGGCAATATCGAAAGAATAATGATTGCCAAAGTCGATGATCCTACAAATCCTCAATATGAGGAAAAAACCATTTATGATCTAGAACGCGCCCTGAAAGGCAAATTTGTGACATGTAATGTTCAGTACAGAGACTCAAAGACAGACATACTTGTTTGCAACGTATTTGTTCAAAACCCTCCAGAGTAGTCAAGTTGCAGGAATGTTAGTTTTCTAGGTTTTTGACTCTTGAAGGTTCCAACAGTTTTTGCACAGATAGCCTTTGAGATTCCATTCTTTTTTTGCACGGCGTGGCATAAAACCAAGTTTTGTATTACATACAACACAATTTTTTTTCAATTCATTGTCTGACTTTTCCCATTCATTAAAACAAGGTTCACACAGCCATCCCTTTAATTCCCATTCTTTTTTTGGCCTCCACAGATTTAGTCCCCCTGGCTCGTCTCCACATGCAATACACTTGTCATCGCTATTGGTTTTTTTACTCACCGGTTTTTTCATCAAATCCACGTAACAGTTTGCGCACACCTGTCCTTTGACATTCCACTCTTTCTTTGGCTTGCTAGTCCGAGCGGTTCTCTTTTTGCAAACTGCACAAAATTCTTCTTTTTTATTACCAAAAAAGTTCAACAAGTATACATTTCATACTAGACTAAAAAAGATTGACCACTACCTCAATCGGTCAAAGGATTGCCATACTAACATCATCCCGTCGAGTCCCAGTGGTAGACTTGATATCATGCCATACCTGATAAATTGTTTGCTAGAATGGTATTATTTTTACCATACCAATAGAAATTGCTAAATCACTAGTCCAGTCAAGATATCATGAATTGATAAAGTCATTTTTTGCCATATCATTAATCACGTTTAGTCTTTCCGTAGCATCATTTCTTGTCATGCATACTTACAAATCCTACATTGCTGGATGGGCAGCAGTTATTTTTGGATTTATTGCCATCATCACAATGATGATTCCAGGGCTTGAAAAATTACGTGCCAAAAAAATTACAAAACCTAAAACCTAGGCATTGTCACCTTTTGGGGCAGGTTTTCTGCGAAAATATATTGTAAACCCGCCGCCGACCACAACTAATGCAACAAGTATTATTCCGAATTGTGTAGGATCAACATAGCTCCACATGGCAGGATCGTTGCCCGGATCAACTTGAGCATGAACAGAGTTCATGGTCAAAAAAAACAGTGTTGAAATGACAACTAGTCCTGTTGGTATTCTCATTAAAATTATAATTTAAAATTACCTATAAAGAATTATGGATTTTCTCAGACTCTGGTTGTGACAATTACCCAGCAATACCACAACATACTGTCTAGAATTAGGTTTCAGTTATTGGTAGATTTTGTGAATATGATTCTAGAATAAGGCTTCTACCGATTTTAAGACATCCCATACAGGACCTACGTGGCCAAATTCATCAAAAGCTATCTGGCGCGTATCCCGTATCTTTCTCTTATTATCAGGATCATCTCTTAGCAAGACAACCAAATCTTCTAGCCTATCTGCAAGCTTGGAGTGATCTTCCTTGTCTACATCTTGAATAGATTTCACCTCATCAGGTGTTAAAATCGTCAATGGTTTTTTTGATTCAGATAGTGTTTTTATTATTTCGTCGATTTTTAGAATTGTCGTCTCTTTGTCCAATGATTATCATGGAAAAAATCCATTATTTAAATTGAATTCTAATTTTTAAACGTCAAGATGGTCATTTTTAAGAATCATTTAGCATCACTGTCGCATATGGTTATGACTGGATGTTAGCAATCTTGGCATCAGTTATTCCTTTTGTTAAAAGAGTTGACGTATATCTATTCCCAGTACATTTTCTGCCTGAAACCATCATGTTTGCTTGGATGTGCTGCATGAAAGTGTCTCTCTAACCGTACAGGGTCATCAAATTGCATTCCGCATTCTTTGCATTTGAGACTTTTTTGTTTTACATCCATGCCAGAACATTGTTTTACTTGATTCTAAGTTTTACGATACATGACAACGTATCCATGACAGGATTCAATCGGCAAGACTGGACATAGATAAAACTGTCAAGGTGTGAAAGATCAGAGCCTACAGGATTAGGACTGATATATTAAACATTTTGAGGCGATGTCAGCCATACCTCACATTTCCATTCATGGATGAATTATCGATAAAGTAGAGTACAATGATATCATATTTTCTAGACATTCCATAGTGAGAACTAGATAAAAACAAATCACTTGCCAAGTTCTTTCATGTTAGCCTCAAGAACGACTAGTCTTCTTTGTGCAATATCAATGGCGCGTTTTAGGATGTCAATTTCGTCCCTGTTTTGTTTGCCCATCTCATTTACACTGTCAAACAAGACTTTGGATTCAGTTGTCATTCCATCGTCTGTCTTGTCCATTCTAGTTGCGAGGCGTTTACGTTCTTCTTCTAATTTTTCCAGTTTATTATCAGTCTCATCAATTCTTGTTTTTACAGTATTAATCTCAGCATGAATTGACTTTAATTCTTCTTCTATCTTGTTTATAGATGGAGCAAGAAATCTTTCTATTCCGGATGATTTCTGCCCCATAATTTGTGATATGCTGGTTCCTAGTTAAATCATACCATCAATGATGAAAGTTGAATATTGCCAGTGAAAAAGATATGATGTTCGATGATCGCATGTACATTTTAGTCACATCCAGTACACAAGACAAAACTTGTGAATTTATACAAAGCGATATTGTGAAAACTGGACATATTTAAGAAAATATAAAATGACTCTTATATGACAACACTAGGTAGAATAATTTAATGCAGATACCGTTTGGACTTATAATTTTGATCGGATGCCTCTTAATTGGAATCTACGCAATGGCAGATTATATCATGCCAAATGTAATTTGCAAAGTCATTCCTCGTACCAGTATTAGAACACAGATGGGACAATACAATTCACATGTACTTTCAGACATATGTTCTGCAATAACATGATATCTTTACTCAAAGATACTACGTAGAATAGAGATAACACAACAATTGCACGGCTAGACCAATTAGAGATTATTCACAAATCAGTCCGAAAATGCCCCAGATATTTTGTTTCAATTTTTGGTCGCAGTGATTCATGTTGCCCATTTTTGAGAATGATTCTATTGTCTCTTAGATTAATTGATACGCCATCCCTCGAAGGAGTTTGACGTTATAGCGGTTTTTCTTACCTTTTAGAGTCAATTTTCACATGAAAGAATTGTTTTTTTCAGATCGTCTGCTACGACAGAATTGAATTCTTTTTCCAATCTTGACGTTGTTATGGCTCTTCTATTTCGGAATAATTCTTCAATTGTGTTTCTTGATAATACCCAAAATTTCCATTGGTTAAGATTTGTCGTATCTGCTATTTTTTCGTCCCTTTCAAAAAAATAACATAGAACATAGACATCTGCCTGAAAGTCAGATTCTTTGGAGTAGCCTGATTCTCTCGAATAACTATGCGTTTTATGAATAGTAAACTGTGGATTGATCTTTTTTCGTTTCCATGCTTGAAGATATGATGTGGTTTTTACTTCTATTCTTTTATCATTTATGCTCAGATCAAAAGAAGCCCATCGATCATCAGGTATGTCGTCAACTCCAAGCGACCACGCTACAATGTATTGACCTAACATACCTCTTGTAACGTTCTGAGAAAGATCAGAATAAGCCCATTTCCAAAAATTGATCATGTTGCTAGTTTTTCCGTTTAGAACTGCCGGAATATTATCAAAATGAAATGATGCTTCAGGTTCTGAAAATTTTCTCATCGAATAAACCTAGTAATTCCCAATCTAAAAGATTACGACAATAGCATGTCCCCAAGCGTAATTTGGGGGTAAACCATTTTTACTCGCTGTCGACGTATTCGTCTGGAGTTGGCACTTCGGGTGCAAGTCCCTTTCTCTTTCTAATGTCAGCAATTACTTTGGTTAGGATTGAGTTTGGAACTGGAGTCCATGCCTTAAAGTGTGTATTCCACATGGCGCGTCCTGCAGTCTGTCCTCTCATTATCTCAGACAAGTCAAATGTCTCAGATGCCGGAAGCTCACCAGATATGATATGTATGACACCTTTTTGTTCCATGTTTAGTACCTTGCCTCTCTTACCAGATATTACACCTGCAACGTTGCCAATCATTTCCTGCGGTACACGTACTTCAATTCCAAGCATTGGTTCTAGCAATACCGGTTGTGACAAAAGCATGACACCTGTACATGCCCTTCGAGAGGCTGGTCCCAATTGTGACAAGCCCCTGTGAGCTGGATCTTCGTGTGGAACAAAATGATGGAATGTAAACTTGCAACCTCTCACCTGCTCTCTTGCAAGTGGGCCCTCTTTTACAGAGTCTTCAAAGCCTGACAAGATAGAGTCAGTTGATTCTCCCACAAACTGGACACCCTTGGTTCCGTCGACCATGACATTACCTCTGATATCAAATCTCATGACACGTTTTGCCTCATCGCCGTCCCAGCCCGCCGCCTTTAGTATCGTAGCAACTTCTTTCTTGTCCTTGTACTCATTTAGTGTTCCATTTCGTATCATTTCAGCAATTTTTTCATCCAGTGGTTCAACCTTCATGAATATTTTGTTATGTCTGTTAGGTGACTTGGACATGATTGGTCCCGCACTGCTTCGAATTGTTTCACGATAATTTATCAATGGCTGAGATGTTACAATCTCTACCTTGGCATCAGCAATAAGTGCAGTGGCAATTTCAAGGTGCAACACACCCATGCCCGCAATTACAGTTTCACCGGATTCCTCATTTATTTTTACAACCAAGTTAGGGTCTTCAATTGTAATACGATTTAATGCCTCAACTAATTTTGGTAAATCTTTAGGATGTTTTGGCTCTACTGCAATTTGCACCACAGGTTCTGATACATAATGAATTCCCTCAAATGCAGGAATGCCTGCCACGGAAGACAGTGTTTGACCTGCTCTTGCATGTTCCAATCCAAGAAGCGCAGGGATGTTTCCTGCAGCAAGTTCGCCTACCATCTCTCTTTGGTTACCCATGAAAAAGTTGACAGACTGGACTCGGCCCTCTCGTTTTGAGTCAATCAAATGTATGCGGTCACCATCTTTTATTTTGCCAGAGAATAAACGTCCAATTGCCACAGGGCCTGCAGCGGGGTCTACAGTCATGTTTACAATCATCATTACAGCAGGACCATTATCATCACAGTTCATGAGTGCTTTCCCAATATCAGAGTCCAAGTCACCCTTCCAGATTTTTGGAATTCTGTATTTTTGTGCAACATCAGGTGACGGGTGGTGCTTTACAACCATTCCAAGTACTGCATCATACAACGGGGCTTTCTCTGCGAGTTTCTTGACATCGCCGCCTTCAGAGTATGCTTCGTAAATATCCTTGAATGAGATTCCTTTCTTTTTCATCACATCTGCATTAAATCCCCACTTGTCCTTTGCAGAACCAAATGACACACTTCCATCCTGTATGCTTACCTTCCATTTTTCCTTGTACTCTGGTTCTGCATAAATATCGATTAGCCTGTTAAAGTTGGTTATGATCTCAAGCAGCCACTCTTGCATCTTCTCCGGAGGCAGTCTTAGTTCCTTTATGAGACGGTCAATCTTGTTAATGTAAAGAACAGGTTTTACTCTCTCTTCTAATGCCTGACGAGTCACGGTTTCAGTCTGTGTCATGATACCTTCTACCGAATCAGATACAACTACTGCGCCATCTATTGCCCTAAGACTTCGAGTTACTCTGCCAGTAAAGTCAATGTGTCCAGGAGTATCAATCATGTTAATGACGTATTCCTGGCCTGCTTGTTCGTAAAGCAATGTAACGTTTGCCTGGACAATTGTCATCTGTCTGTCTTGTTCAAGTTTCATTGAATCAAGTGCCAAAGCCTGGCCTGCAACAGATGGGCTGATAATTCCACTAGAAGCTAAAAGGCTGTCACTCATGGTTGTCTTTCCATGGTCTACGTGAGCTATGACTCCAAAGTTTCTAATATTTTTCTTGTTACCAATAATACTTAGAATTTGATCTGTTGCCTTGAATTTCATGGTTTAGCTAAATCCTTTTCCAGCCGCTATTAAACGTTTAGAAGAATTATAAAAAAAATCAATGGATCATGGAAGAACTAGCATGTCATGATTTTTTGCATTTGCACAAGCAAACATCTGTTTTTATTTCAAACAGACATAATAATTTGCAGACAAGAGCTAGATCAAAAACAGATGATGATCAATGCCAATTGAAATGATCCCACAAACTTGATTTTTATAATAGACACAAAAATCATTAATCGTGGATATTACAATAGGTCACACACCTGATGCAGACGATGCGTTCATGTTCTATGGAATGTTAAGCGGTAAGGTTACCTCACCCTTTTTCAATGTAAAACATGTTGTGGAAGATATTGAGACCCTCAACAAGCGTTCCCTAAAGCATGAGCTTGATGTAACAGCAGTCTCTGTCCATGCTTGTGCATACCTTGATGATTATACCATATTGCGAAGCGGGGGCAGTTTTGGAAAGGGATATGGTCCAATCGTAGTTGCAAAGCAAGACATGGATGTAGAAAAATTGCAAAGATCAAAGATAGCAATCCCTGGAAAGCTTACCTCTGCATTCCTTCTTTTAGAGCTCATGATTGGCAAGTTTGACTATATAGAAATGAAGTTCAGTGACATTCCAGACGCAGTGGCAAGCGGCAAGGTGGATGCAGGCTTGGTAATACATGAAGGGCAGATCACATATGATCAAAAGAATTTGGTAAAACTACTGGATGTAGGTTCTTGGTGGAGGGACAGCACGGGAGGCTTGCCAGTTCCACTTGGAGTAAATGTCATGAGCAATCATTTTGGAATTGATGTCATCAGAAAGTTTGACGCATTTTTTCGCGAGTCAATCATATACGGAATGGCAAGGCCAAGTGATGCACTAGATTACGCGATGCAATATGGGAGAGGACAGGCAAAGGAGACAATTGACAAGTTTGTTCGAATGTACGTCAATGATGTAACAATAGAGATGGGTATTCTTGGAGAGCAGGCAATAAGAAACCTGTTCCAGTTTGGAATAGAAAAGAGTCTGGTTCCAGAATTTGAGCTTCGGATAGCTTAGATTATTTACCTCTAGTCTCAGATTATTCTAGTGGACAAACGTGTCTTTGTACTAGGCATTGCAATGCTTGTAACAGGCTTTTCAGTTTACGGATATCTAAATGAGAATGTTCCAACTGGCAAGACAGGCATGTCGCAAGACGAGATAGATGCATTGAACCAGGCGGAGATAGTAAATGCAGGACTGGAAAACATTGCAGCAATGATTGGCGGCATAGGTTTTTTCATCGTGCTGATAAGTATTGGTTTAAAGCGCAGGAAAAAAGGAGGAGATGGAAAACCAGTTACACAAAAACCTGCAGAGATTTAAAACCGCGATACATGTCAAATACTGTAGAGCATCCATTCAAGAGTAGAATTACGCACACATCAGAAAACCGTCAATTATTTTCAGTGTTGTGTCAGGTTTCTAGAATTTTTTTAAAATGTTAAAAAATGTGTCTCTCTGGACTGGTTCTCGTCCAATTTCTTTTATCATGTTTGCTAGCTCGATTATTGAAGAGTTTGTTCCCTTGCCTGCTGCGCGATAAATCTCCTCAGAAAAAGCAGTACCAACCAAGTCATTTCCGCCATATGTGAGTGCAACCTGAGCAAGCTTTTTTCCCAGCGCAACCCAGTATACAGAAATGTTGTCAAGTTGATTTGCAAGCATAAGCCTTGACACTGCAGTAACCCGAAGATCATATGTCGATGAACTCTCCGAGGTCACCAGCCCCTTCTTTTCAAGCTCTGTATTGTCAAGACTGAACTTGAGCGGTATCAATGTAAGAAATCCCTTGGTCCTCTTTTGGACCTCCCTAATTTTTACAAGATGATCAATAATGTGTTCAGGTTTTTCAATATGTCCAAAGAGCATAGTCACATTGCTCTTTATTCCAAGATTATGAGCCTGCTCTATTGTATCAAGCCACTCTTGACCAGAGCACTTGCCACGAACTATTTTGTTTCGTATGTCAGGGTGAAATAGTTCTGCACCACCTCCTGGCATGGTATCCAAGCCAGCTGTCTTTAGTCTAGTCAGTACTTCTTTTACGGAATTTTTTGTCAAGCGTGCTAGGAAAAATATTTCTGCTGCAGTAAGTGCCTTGATATGCATTTGAGGATGACTGGTTTTTATTGTTTTGAACATTTCTTCGTAATATTCAAGTGGAAGATCTGGATGAAAACCTCCAACAATGTGAACCTCTGTTGCACCCAAGTTTTTTGCCATTGCAACACGACCCTCAATATCTTTTGCAGATAATGCGTATGCATCAGATTCGTTTCCCTTTCTGTAAAATGCACACATTTGACAGCTTGCTGCGCAGACATTTGTGTAATTCAGATAATATGATGCTGCAAATGTTACTTGTTGCCCAACCTTTTTTTGCCTAATCAGGTCTGCTGCTGCACCAAGCATGTATAGATTGTCATATGACATTAGCTCAATTCCGTCATCATATGTTAGATCTTCTCCAGCAATTGCTTTCTCAAGTGCCCTTGATTCCTTGACTAGTTTTTCCAGCATTGGTACTACTTGAATCCAGTATCAATATAAGATTAACATGTCATCCATTAGATTATAGTACATGTGCAATACCACAATTTTTGTGAAATTGCACCATATTGGCATCGTAGTTGGTAACATAAAGCAATCCATTGGCGAACTCAAGAACTATCTTAATTTTGAGACCACAAGCACAATAATGCCAGTCGGTAGCCAGAAAGTCAACATTTGCCTCTTAAAGATAGGCGATCCATTCTTGGAGCTAATAGAACCTGCATCCCCAGACTCGGCAATTAGCGAGTTTGCAAGGTCGGGAGGCGGAATACACCACTTGTGCTTTGAGGTAAAAGATATTGAGGTAGAACTAGAGTCATTTGCAAAAAAAGGTGCAACCATTCTCGTAAATCCCGTGAGAGGTTTTGATGAGCGTCGCATTGCATTTGTAGATCTTAATACAAAGAACACAAAATGCGGCCTTGTTGAGCTTTTGGAAATGAGATAAACCGCAAAAAATATTTCATTTACAATGCCAGAGATAGGTTTTGATAAAAATATTTTTCAGGTCATTCTGTGACAAAATATTTTAGGTGATTCCCAAAAATTATTTCGTGTGGACTATCCAGTATAGAGTATTTCGACAAATAGTTGTTTCTGACAAAAAGGTGTACTAGATGAATCACAGAAATGGTTACTGACTTCAGCCGGTATTCAAGCGCAAGTTAGATCGAAATGATATTGCAATTATGGAAGTTATAGATACAACTAGTACAATTGATGCAAGCGGACCAAACTCTGGAACAAATGTGGTGCTCTTTGAGAAGACAATGGTATGGTTTCCACTCTGTCCTTCCTCCTCCTGCCATACCATGTATACGGTGTTGTTCAGTGCTGCCATTTGACTTTCGTATGACTCGCTTTTAGAATGGCTCAGGTTTGTTGGGCTTTCAAATGTTGTACCCCCATCAGAGCTTTTTGTAATCAAGATGTCAAATTTTCCAAATGAGCTGTCGACCCAGCTCACATAGATGTTTCCATCAGATACAATCTGTGGCCATCCAGATGGGCCCAGATTGTTGCTTAGATTTATCGGCTGATCAAAGGTATCACCATTGTTACTACTCTTTGCAAAAAAGACATCATAGTTTATGCCAGACATGGTCTGGGTCCACGTTACATAGATATTATTTTTCCATACAGCAAACTGTGGATATCCTGAATCCCCCTTGAGATTACTAATGTCAACAGGTTTTTCAAATGTTGCTCCACCATCAGAGCTTTTTGTAAAAAATATGTCGTAATTTCCCGAGGTGTTGTCCATCCATACAGCATACACGTTATTTCCAGATGAAATAACTTCAGGCGTTCCTGATTGTCCGGTGGTTGTGCTTATGTCAATTGGTACATGAAATGAAGCCCCCGAGTCGCTACTCTTGCTTAGAAACACCTCATAGTCCCCCTTGCTGTTATCCTCCCATGTCAGATAGACATCATTTCCATCTGCAGACAGTTTTGGAATTCCAGAATTTCCCATATTGTGTGTCACATGTAGAGGTGCGCCAAATGAATTTCCTTGATCATTGCTTTTTGCAAATATTATATTAGTAGAGTTGTCTGCAGATTTTTCAATCCAAGAAGAATAGACATTGTTCCCAGACATTGCAATTTGTGGAAATGCCGAGAGTTGTGACCCGTCGCTTAGTTGAATTGGTTTTTCAAAACTAACGCCGCCATCAAGGCTTCTTGCCATCAATATAGTCGAAGTACCAGACAAAGATGACTGCCATGTCACGTAAACATGATTGTTTTTTTCTACAAATTGCGGATAGCTTGACTGTCCCGTGGTGGTCGAAGATAGATTTATCGGATTGTCAAACGTATACCCACCATCAGTACTCTTTGAAAATAAGACATTAGACTTTCCAGACTCTGTTTCAGTCCAGATTGTAAAAATGCCATCACTTGAAACCAGCAAGTGTGGCAACGCAGAATTACCAGAGACAGAACTAATACTGATAGCATTTGTAAATCCAGGCGACTCTACTTGTGCAAAGCTTTGTCCAATTCCTGCAAGCACAGACAAACTCAAAATTATTGCAATTGAAATTTTCATGTATTTATCACGATTTGCCAGTATAATATAGTAAGCATGTAAGACAAAGTTATTTCAGATCCACCTTGTCAACTATTAGGTTTAATTCCATATGATCCGTCGTGCTTACGGCATTAGTGAGATGCACCGTGAGTATTATTTGGCGTTCCGCGCCATCAATTATTAACCTAGTTTTAACCAGTATTGGCTTAAAGTCGGCATTTGGGCCTAGCATAAGTTTTGGAATCTCTGCTGAGATTGACATGTCTTGTGTGAGTGCTTTGATTTTATAGGCCACAGTATCTGTAAAATACACACCTCCCCTAGTAGTTGGCCTTCTCACAGGAATTGTAGACTTGGCAATAGATATTTTTTGAACAGGGTATGATTTTTCTTCAACATGTGTGGTACAGGACAGATTCTGTGTCTCCGATAATTTCACCAGTACGTCTTCGTTTTCTATCATTTACAGCATATTTAAAAAAATCAACCACTAATAATCTTCTGCTTGTCACAGTTACGATACTTTTACAAGATCAATTCCATAGATGGTATCTGTGCAAAATTATGAAATCGAGGCAGCCTGGCACTATCACAACGGCACAAAACACCCAAACGGGATGCTACTCAACAGGTTTCATGTATACCACCCTTCTCACAGACCAGTACCTTACAAAATTTACAAGAACATATCACAAGTTAACATTCCATTAGATAAAACCCCAGTAGGGATTTCTGCACTTGTTGCAATATCCAGAGAAAATAACTACAGTCATACCATTTTAGATCTGTGGGTACTTGGAAGGATTCTCTATTTTTCATCAGGCATTACAAAAAAAATAAAATTCCAAGGACTCGGAGAGATGGATTTTCGTGCAGCCTCTTGTACTGGTGCACTGTACCACATTGAAATTTACATCATCTGCAATGACATCCCAGGACTGGGTGCAGGAGTATACCACTTTGATCCAAAACACATGAAATTGGATACAATACGCCTAGGAGATTTTAGAAAATTCATATCAAGTGCTACTGCAGAGGAACAATCCACAAGCCAAGCTACAGCAATTCTGGTTTTCACGGATGTCTTTTCTAGAAATTCCATAAAATATCAATCACGTGAATACAGGCATGCGTTTTGGGACAGTGGAACAATACTTGCAAATACACTTGCCATCACATCTGCCCACAAGATTTACTCAAAGATAATCACAGGTTTTGTAGACTCCAAGATCTGCCAGTTGCTAGGATTGAATATTACTGAGGAAGCACCTATCGTAATCGTATCCATAGGGCAGACGGTACAGGAAGCACCGACATGCCCACCCTTGCAAGAAATCAATATGGATGTAGCCTCGTCAGACTATGATATAGAATATCCAGAGATTAATGCCATTCACGAGTCATCCTGCCTTTTAACTGAGGCAGAAGTGACATCATGGAGGCGCCAAATCACATCGGAGGAAAAATATTCGGCCAAACTCATTCCGCTTGGAAAAAACATTGCAGTTCAAGAACCCCTAGAGAAAACAATAATCAGGCGTGGTTCTACAAGAAAGTTTTCACCAGAGCCCATAACACTTGATCAGTTGTCAACCATACTCAATCAGACAACATCTAAAACAAATACAGACTTTACAAGCCAGGGTTCACTATCAGACATCTACATCATTGCAAACGCGGTAGATGGACTAGAGTCTGGCTCATATTATTTTGTTAAAGAAAAAAACTCCTTGGAACAATTGCGCAAAGGTAATTTCAGACATGCATCAGGTAATTTAGGGTTGGATCAAGACCTACCACATGATGCAAGTGTTACAATTTTTCTCCTCTCAAACCTTGATAAGATTTTGAGGCATTTTGGAAATCGCGGTTACAGAGTTGCCCAGCTTGATGCAGCAATAACAGGAGGCAAGATGTATCTTGCATCATATGCACTGGGTCTTGGTGCGACAGGACTGACATTCTATGATGATTTGGTAATCAATTTCTTTTCTCCGCATGCAGAAAACAAGGAGACCATGTTTTTGATGGCAATAGGAAAAAAAGAAAAACCTACCTAGAATCATACTTCATCTTAAAAAACAGCCAGTTCTTTTCTTCAGCCTCAAAATGTACAAGGCAGTATTTTCCCTGTAGCCTGGAGCCATGTATATTCACAACTATTTTCCTGTCACTGTTTTCCACAATTTCAAATGTCCCCCCGTCCCAAATTTTGACCAGACCCGCCCCATAGTTTCCCGCTGGAATTTGACCCTCAAATAATGCATATCCTACAGGATGATCATCAACTGATATTGCCAAGCGTTTTTCGCCAATTTTTTGAGGAGGCTCTTTTGGCAATGCCCAGCTTTTCAAGGTGCCATTCATCTCAAACCTCAGGTCCCAGTGTAGTTTTGAGGCATGATGCTCCTGAATGACATAGACAGGCCTTTCTAGTTTAGAATAATCATGATTTTTTACAACATCATGACAAAATGATTCTGATGGCTCATCTTCCACGGTAGAATATAGTGACTGTCATATTAGAAGAATTCTGAATGCTTATATTTTTACGGCCCAGTTCAAGATGGATATGCATTCCAAAACTAGGTACGTCATACTTGCCTTGCTTATTTTGATACCGTCGTTTGTGAACTTGGGAGTGCCCATATACAACATGGATTCACCAGAGTTATTTGGACTACCGTTTTTCTACTGGTTTCAAACATTTTGGCTTGTAGCATGTACCGGATTTTATTTCATGTATGCCAAGATAGTGGAGAACAAATCATGATAAGCTCAGATATTATCATTGTATTTGTTTCACTGTTTATCATATTCATTGGACTAGGATTTTATGGCAAGTATTGGAGAAGAGGAGACCTGAATCATGTTCACGAGTGGTCGCTTGCAGGAAGAAATCTTGGAACAACCTTGGTATTTTTCCTCATAGGTGCGGATTTGTACACTGCATACAGTTTTGTGGCAATTCCGTCTGGAGTATTTGCAAAAGGGGCGCTATACTTTTTTGCAATTCCCTATGTCATGTTAACTTTTGCAGTGGCTCTAGTTGCAATGCCCAAGCTCTGGACACTTGCAAGAGAAAAGGGATACATCACGGCATCAGATTTTGTCAAGGATCGATTCAATAGCAAAACACTTGCAATCATGATTGCGGTTACCGGAATTGTTGCAGAATTGCCATATATCGCACTCCAGATAGTTGGAATGCAATCAGTGCTCACTGTAATGCTTGCAGGATATGCCAATTCTCAAATGGTTCAAGAGATATCGCTTCTCATTGCTTTTGTAATTCTAGCAGCCTTTACATACACAAGTGGTTTGCGCGGTGCAACCCTTACTGCAATATTCAAAGACATACTGGTATGGATAACAGTAATTGTAGTCATAGTGGTAGTACCAATCAGCATAGGAGGTTTTGGAAATGCATTCAAGGCAGCAAACAGCAGTTATGTCACACTACCAGAAAATCTTGTTCCAGCATATGCTACCCTCATTCTTGGCAGTGCACTTGCACTCTATCTCTACCCACATGCAATAAGCGGAGTACTTAGTGCCCAAAGTGCTCAAAAGCTTCGCAAAAGTACTGCATTATTACCGCTCTATGGAATTGGACTGGCAGTGCTTGCACTGATGGGAATACTGGTTTATGCAGTTCCAGACGCAATGAAGTTTTTGTCAGGATTTCCCGAGAGTTCACGTGGGATACTTGTAGTCCCCTCACTTATCCTGTACTCTCTTCCAAGTTGGTTCTCAGGTGTTGCCCTGCTTGGAATTTTCATAGGAGGTCTTGTACCTGCAGCAATCATGGCCATGGCCCAAGCAAATCTCCTGACTAGAAATATAATCAAGGAAGTAAAGCCTAGTCTCTCAGACAAGTCAGAAATTAAAATTACAAAAATTTCATCAACTGTTTTCAAATTCATAGCTTTAGGGTTTGTATTTTCTGTTCCAGCAACTTATGCAATATCGCTTCAGTTGCTTGGAGGAATACTCATAGTCCAAATTTTACCTGCAGTCTTTTTTGGACTACACACAAAGATGCTCAAAAAGACACCCCTGATAATAGGTCTACTTGCTGGGATATCATCAGGCATACTCATGGTAGAAATGGCAAATAATTTTGGTCCATTGACATCATCGTTACTAAAAACAACATTTGGTCCAATATACATAGCAGTGATTTCACTTGGAATCAATCTTGCAATATCATTTGGCGGAAGCATGATGCAAAAAAATAGATCATAAACACAAGAGTATGATATTATTTATAAAAATTTAGAGAGTGGTTTTACGATTACTCGTATTCCATGAGTTTCTTTTCTTCTAGTAATGTGTGAAGATTGTGGACTGCACGGTAAACTTCGGCCTCTTTCTTTGTTCCGGTACACACTAGTTTTCCAGATGCAAAGATTAGAACCACTGAGCGCGGATCAAGCATCCTGTGTATCAATCCAGGAAACTGTTCTGGTTCATACATACTTCTTGGAAGACTTCGTGCGGCCTTTTCCAAGTGAACCTTACCACCAAGACTAACAGAAGCTACAATATTCTGAATGGTAATCTCGGGATTCTTTTTTATTTTTATCTTGCCTTTTCGAAGTCTTTGCACTACTGTATTTACAGCATTTACTGCCGCCTCTTCTGATTTTGAGCCAGTACAGACCATTTTGCCCGAGCTAAAGATAAGTGTCGCAGTTTTTGGAGACTTTAATCTAAAGACAAGGCCTGGAAATTGTTCAGGGTGGTATTCAACGTCCGGAAATTCTTTTGTAATTGCCACAAGATCAATTTTTTGGTCCACGGAAGCAGAGGCAACCACATTTACGATGTCGACAATAGGTTTTGTTTGCGGCATTTAAATAGGTTATAAAGTGGTACCATATATAACCAATTACATAACTACCATGACTGGAAAGGTAAAAGATCTTACAGCATGTTTTGAAAACGAAAAACTTCGATCAAAAAACTGATCGTGTTTTACAAATTGGTGTAATTTTCCAAATAGGTTGAAAGGCACCAAGACAACACATTTACTAGATCTAACAAAATGCAGCGAACCACAGATTGTAATAGCACTAGTTTTATTTGCAATCAGATTAGATCATGTTTTTGCATAAACAAAATACCAGACAAGGACACACATGGAAAACTTTAGAGGTTTGTTCCAAGGCTCAGTTTTTTCAGACATGTAACAAGTTTTCACCATTCATCAAGCAGAACAAATTTATCAAGACATAACAATGACAGTGTCAAACAATATTATTGTAAATGGATCTTTCCAGTATCACGCATTCAACAATATTCAATATGAGAAAAAACAAGCAGGAATTTTCATGGTATATATTTTGGGAAAAAAGAATTCAATAACAAATGCATCATAGCAATTCTCATGAAAGATCAAGAGATGCTGAAACCAGGAATTCTGACGTATCAAAAATAAAAAATGAAATGGAGACTGCAGACAAGATATTTTACAAAGAACTCTCAAGTAAGTACTTTCTTTTGGATAAATTTGGCATAGGCCAGTTAAAAGACATGTGTAACAATCTGCTTGGCAAGGGTCCAGATGTAGAATATTACGAAGACCAAATAACAAAGAAGAAGACCGAGTTGCCTCAATACAAGGAAGATTTTATTCATTTCATCATAGATGAGTTCCGATTTGCCGAGATCAAGGAGTATGCTTTAAAAAAAGGCATAGTTACCAAACACTTTTTTGAGAAATAACAGTCACAAAGTTATGTCAGGGGTATAGACAGACCGAAAAACTTGGTGGTTGTCACCAAGCCATCTGATGCACTTATTCCAACAGTATAATTTCCAGGCGCAACCCCATCATTCCTTATGGATAAGTGTATAATATTATCATGAGGTAGAGTCACTACATTAGAGGAAAACCCCACTGTCAGATTTCCAAGTTCGGCAGTAGGAGTAATTGAGCTTGACGCATTCAAAAATATCCTGTCAGAACTATGGGTATCACCTGTGATTTTCAAATCAACAACATTGGCATCATGATATCGTAATGTCATTTCTGTTGTATTGAGATTTATTGTAAATGGTATGGTAACATGTCCGTTTATCACTCCAATCTTATCCGTGTTCCATTCAGAGAACCAGAGAATTTTTTCATCCATAGGATCTTGCGAAATATTGAGAGGATAAGTAAGATAACCATCTTTTGGTAATGACGGTATCGAGTATTCTGTCAATGTTTTATTGTATACATCAAAGCGCCCAATTTTATTTCCCTGGTGTTCGTTGAACCACAGAATTTTTGGATCATAAATTCCTCTAATCCAGAAGGGAAGTGTGGTAGTACCGAAAGTATTTTGTGATGTTGGATATCTCGTAATTTTTCCGCTATCAAGATCATAACTTGTGAGAAAGCTGGTGCCATGTTCGGTCAGCCACAAAATATTCTTATCGACAAACAGATCAGTCGGGGATGAAAATAGCGTATTATTGTCTGGCGGGATTTCTCGGATGACTGAAATATCTTTTGTGGTATAATTACTCTGGTCGATTTTATACTGGAAAATATTTTGAGAGCCCACATTGGCCACCCATACAGAATCATTTTGTAGAAATATTCCTGCAGGATTGGCATGAGGAAGTGTATCAAAAGTAGAAACAGAATAAGTGTCATTTTGTGATTTTTCTATGACGCCAACTGTGTCTCCACGCAGTGTAGTAAACCAGATTTTTCCATCCATGGCATCTTTCATCTGAAATGGAGCCCCAGTTTCAGACAAATACGAATCAAAGATGTCGCGTGATGGGTCAAATCTCCAGATTGTTTTGGTTCCCAGCGGAGAAAACCAGATCTTTCCATCACCGCCTTGTACAATAGCCCAAACCATGGCAGAAGTGGTGCCCGGGTTTTCGTATGATGCTGTCCCACTTTTGATCTCATATCTGTTCACCTGCCCACTGCGTGGATCAACTGAATAGAGTGTGGCATTCTTTGACGTAACCCAAACCAACCCTGACTTGTCTACAACCAATCCATTTGGCGCAGAACCTGGAGGCAAAGAATATTCCTTAACGAAAGGATCATTTCGAGATACAACGTTTGAAGGCAACACTTTATCTCTAAAATTCTGATCAAGATATACAAACAAGATTATCATCATTGCAACTATTGTAACCGCTAAAATTTTTTTAGATGCCAACTTGTTCAATATTAAATTGACAGTATCCGTCTTTATTAGTATCTCAGATCCCGTTAATTTTTCTACAGAATTCAAAGTTGTACATATTTGGCAATCATGATATCAGATTGACGTATTTTCCAATTTGGCAAACAGAGGCAACGTAATATATCAACACGCCAGATATTACATCATGAGAAAACGATTCTATCTATTGTTACCAATATACCTAAGCTTCTTTATCGGACTTGGAATATATGAAATAATTCATCCCCCTTTTAGCACAGACTCTTCAAGGATTGGAGATTATGAAGTCCAGGTTGGAACCACTCCTCCTGTTCCAGAGGTAGGAAAAGATACAACTCTACACTTTCTAGTTCTTGATCAGAATGAAAACCCAGTTGATAATTTCAGAATGGGTGTTCAAATTTATTATAACGACGAAATTGTAGGCACGTTTCCTCCCGCAAACCATGATTATGGAAAATGGGATTTGGATTACACATTCAAGGAACCTGGAAATCATGTAATCAGAGCCAGTCTTGTCGATTTCAAAAATGGGGGAACGTTATCATACACATTCAATGTAGGCGTTCTTAATTTCTACATGAATGTGTTTACATATCTAATAATAGCAGGCCTATCAGGTGCTGGAGGAATCGTGATTGCAATAATCTTGTTTCAGAAAAAACTTTGGTTCAAGAAAAGTAAAACATAGGGCGTGGTCCTTCATTGCAGGGATGTTTGGAGATTACCTCCTTTGGAATCAACGCCATTGCGTGCATTCGTCTAAGATTCCTGCCAGACCACGCATCGTCAAGCCATCTGTAGTGACTCTACGATCACATATATAATATAATTTTAAATTATTTAAGAATTGATGTTAAAAATACATTTAGAAAATCATTACATGAGATATTTCTAGAAACATTGTATTTTTTTAACAATTGTCATATATCATGACAAATACCAGGTCATTTCACTATTCAAGCATGTTCCAGAACCGAGAATAGCGAAACAGACCAACCCAACCAGATATGAAAGAGGCGATAGATAACGCAAATAATAGATATATCTCCCTCTTGCGATGCGCCAGATCAAGATTTAGAAAAATAAACGCGCCCAGTCCTATCAGGCCAAAAAAAAGTACCAGTCTACCAAGTCGCTTGAAATTCAACTAGTGACACACATCCACGACCTGATATAAAACGGATCTGTCTTGTAAGAATTTCACAAACCATGCAAGAGGTTACACGATTCCACATTTGTCATAATATTGCTGATGGTATTCTTCTGCCTTGTAAAATTCTGTTGCAGGTACCACCTCAGTTACAATCTTTTTCCTAGTTCCAGATTTCTCAATGTATTCTTTGGATTGTAATGCCTCCATTTCCTGCTCCGGAGTATGATAAAAAATGGCAGATCTATATTGGGTCCCAACATCAGGCCCCTGCCTATTCAGTGTTGTCGGGTCATGATTGTTCCAAAAAATGTCTAGAATTTCACCATATGAAATCTTGGATGGATCATATTCTACTTGTACAACTTCTGCATGGCCAGTCATGTCGGTACAGACATCCTCATAGGTCGGATTTTTTGTCTTGCCCCCCATATAGCCAACACTTGTTGACGTGATTCCATTTTTTCTAAAAACATGTTCTATGCACCAAAAACACCCTGCGCCAAAAGTAGCTTTCATCCACAACACAATATCCAGACAAGAATTAAATTCTATCTAAAAGGTTTACCCACATTTTTTCACATTATTCTTACCACGTTTGTGAAAGACATCAAATCAAGCAAATGAAAACCTCTTTTAATCAGTGGATTATATTTACTGATTCATGAATAAAGAATTAATCGAACTGGTGGAACAATTGACAGAGTTTGGTTATGGAGATTCACTTAGGTTAGATTCAATATCTAAAAGATTACAAAATGAACAGCCGTTATACCCGTCAGATCAGAAATATGTAGACATGCTAGTTTCTAAATATCTTTATCCGCATGAAGAGGAATCCGAAAATACAAGAAAGATAGGATCACTAGAAAACAAAATACAGAATGTAAAACAACGATACGGGGGTGAGACCAACCCATCAACAGATACTAGTCTTTCTGATTTATGCCCCAAATGTGGTTCGCCAGTACCAAGAATGTTTAGTTTTTGTTCAAAATGCGGAGCATTTCATGATGAACATAATTTTATTGATACACGTAAAGATCAACAAAAAAAGGAAAAACGTGATCACAGTTCCCAGCAAACATTTCAAGACACATCAATGAAATCGTGTATTACATGCAGTTCAAAAATATTCAAAACGCATGAATTTTGTCCCATATGTGGAGCACATCAAGGCAAAAACAAGTTAAAGGACACCAAAAAGTTCCAGTCAAAACAGAAAAGATATGCAGGGATGGCAGCAGCTGGAATAATATCCATCATAGTAGGCATCATACCAGCCATATCTTTATTCCAATATTCATCACTTTGCAGTTCCATCATTGGACAACTTGCACAAACTTTCAATTTACAGATACTAGAATTATGCAATCATATCCAGATCATAATCATAGGCGGCGGTATACTCTTCATAGTGGGAATAGTTTTGTTAATAGCCAGGGCTGTTAAAATAAGAAGGTCCTAGAGAAAATTTTGCTGCGCTAGACATAATGAAGAGTTGAAAGTTTTTAGAATTTTTTCAAGCACTCCAAGTCTTAACTATCACCTAGAAAGAAGATACAGAGAACTTATCACGTCTTGATCAGATGCCCTACCACCAGCCCAGAGACACAGTGTTGTCTTGTCAGGGGTTGGGACCACAGAATCTCCTTGTACAGACAGCACACCATTTAAAGCAAGATATTTCATGCTAGAAGACAACTGGCTATCTGATATTTCACCAGCACACCAGAATCCCACTGTCTTCTTGGTCCAGGATGGAATATGACTCTTATCTGCCAATACAGTTACCACAAATGTCTTTATCACAGAATTTCCATTTTGATCCTTTGCGGCACAAGTCACTGTTGTTGTTCCCATCATGAAAAAAGAACCAGAGATTGGATCACATATTGGCGCCTGCAGACTAGACAACAACGTAGAGTTTACATAGTTGACATTTGTTCCAATCGAGTTTGTCGCATAAAATATCAGCGTACTAGGAGCCAAGCGTTGTGTCCCACCTGAACCATAGTTGTAAGAGGTACCAGAACCAGAGCTTGAATTAGGCACCCCACCCGAACCAGAGTTGTAAGGTGTACGATACGAGCCTCCGCCCACTGTTACAAATACACTTGAGGGCATGGATGGATCATTGAATCGAAATTCTAATGTCGAGCCCATCTCTACAGGAAACCCGGCTATTGACTTTGGTATCTTGACATTTACCTCAAATGTACTAGTATCAGGTCCAGTCTCCCTCATAGTATACGGGTTGGCTTGGAATGCACTATCTGATAATGTGGTTTGCGCTCCGCCCATATGAACCTCAATCATGCTAAGTGGAATGTCATCAGGTGTCTGGGAATCAAGGTTATAGTTTGGTGCATATATGTCCAGTTTGAAATATTGTCCAATTCTAACATTTGGTGAAGAGCTTTGTACAGGACTTGATGGTGCACTTGACAGAACTGCAGACTGGGTAACATCAGTAGGATTTCCAGAATAGTCTGCTCGCTGGTGGTATGTCATGACAACAACATCTCCACTTTGTAGTGGTTTTCCATTAACAGAGTCTGGCAGTGTAAGCTCGAGCTGAAAAACTCCAGTATCTATTCCAGTTTCCACCATTTCACCTGGCCCAGATATTGGAACTCCGTTTATTGTAAAATCAACAAGTCCAGATGTAGATATCTTCATCACTGCACGATGATCAGTGGACAAGTTCGAATCAGTCACATAAAAAGTCAGAATGGCTCCAGGTGTTGCAGGTTCTGCATAAGAAAGAGACATTGGTAACAAAAGCATCATGATAAGAAATGCTTTCAGATTGGACATATTCATGAAACACCCTTTCCAGATGCAGATCTTATTTCATTTATTACAGAATCAGAATTTGCAATCAAGGATTTTAGAACTGTCCTAGTGATACGTATATCGCTTTCAGATATGCCGCGATAAATCATCTTTCGAACCTGGAGAATTATAACAATTATAGAGTCCACTGTTGATTCAGCTTTTTTTGTAAGAAATATCCTGTTGTTTCGTCTGTCCTCAGAGTCTGCCATTCTTTTTACCAGGCCATTTTTTACCATCTTATCTATCACTGGTACAAGTGTACTTCCATCAACATTAATTTTTTCGGCGATCTCTTTTTGTGTTGGTCCATCAACAATATTGAGAACCAGGATGACTTTCCATTGTGCAGGAGTCAATCCCAGTTGTTTTTTCATCTCTATTTCTGCAAGCCGCTCCTGGGATTTTGCTGCAAGTGCAATCAGTGTTCCTATGCTATCACTGAGATCGAGTTTACGCATAATATCTATGGCATACACTTGTATACAAATGATTGGTATACCAATAGTTATATACTAACACGTCAAATATTACACCATGTCTGCGCCAAAGACATGCAGTGCCCTTATCCAGACAGCACAAGGTAGATCAGATAATGCATATGATGGATTTCAATTGATTGCGTCAAATGACACAGAAATGGCATTTCAAGACAAATTTACATTTACAAAACACATAGACTACAGAAAGACTTTCGAGAGTCACATCAAAATTTTATACAGGATAGGAAGTCATGCAAAAACATGACAAGAGATCATTACAGTCTGTTCTTTTCATCATCATAGTAGTAGTTACAGTCTTTTCGTTTCCATCATCGTATGCTGACAGGATGATCACGTTGCAAAAAGTTTCTGACGTAAAAGAAGAATCTTTGCTCAATACAATATCAAACGTGTCACAGTATTCCAAGATATTTCCTGACAATGTAAAATATGTCAAGATATTAGACAACAACACAAGACTTGTGGACATTAATGCAGGAGTAAATGGCATATTTTTTGACACCCAGGCAATATGCAAGACTGATTCGAATGGAAATTATGTAGTTGAGGTAGTTTCAGGAGATCTCAAGGGAACTACTATGATTACCAAACTAGAAAAAACATGGGGTTTTCATGGTCAAAAAGATGGGGGGACAATTGCAAACATCTCCTTAGATGTAAAGACATCAGGACTATTGGCATGGATGATCAATTTTGTTCCAGACAGTTCGGTCTCAGATGCCCTAGAATACGGGTTTGACAGGTTTGTCCAGCAAGCACAAATACAATAACTTTAAGCAAGTTTTATTTTATTGCGCTAGTCTTTTTGAGAAGTTTTGGTTTTAGCTTGGTATTGTTTTTTAAAAGTTCTAGTGCAATTGTTTTATTGTTCAATGCCAAGTCAAACTTTTTGTCAATCTTTAGTGCAGCATTAAAACATTTTATTGCATCTTTTAGCAAACCAATTTCTCCCAATGAGAGACCCTTGTATGCCATTGCCAATGCATATTTCGGTTGGATCTTTAGTGTCTTGTCATAACAATCTATTGCATCGTGAAATTTTCCAAGCGTGTGTAGCACCGAACCCTTGTTTACAAGAGCATCCAGATTGTTTTTTTCAATCTCCAGCGCCTCGTCATAGCATTTTATTGCTTTGGAGTGCTTTCCAAGCGTTTGCAGTGTAACACCCTTGTTTATCATGGCAGTGATGTTTCGGGGTTCCTTGAATAAAATTAGATCATAAAATTCTAGTGCTAGAGTATACTTGCCTTCTTCACATAGCTCGTATGCCTCATCCAAAAGGGAGGATTTCATCATCAAAGGTTAAAATCTGTAGATATTATATTTTTAGAATATCTTATCACAAGTACAGGTCAACGACAAGTAAACGAAATACAGAGTCAGGTTTGCGCGATCAGAAAAAGCTAGTTGTAGATATCAAAAACATAGTACAGATTCTAGATATCTGTTCCACAAATCAAGAACAATACACAGTTTATTGTCCAGTAAATAATGAAAAACCTAATCCACAACAATCTTTAACGGCAGTTTCTTGCGAAACTTTAATGCACACAATAATCTTTGATTTTGACGGTACAATAGCAGATACGCTGTCAGTAGTCATAAGAATTGCAAACAAGTTTGCAGATCATTACGGATACAAAAAAATTCCACTCAGTGACTTGCCAAAATTACGAGAAAAAAAACCAAGTGCAGTACTAAAGCACCTAGGAATATCAATATTCAAACTTCCAATCGTTGCAAGAAAGATAAGATTTGAGATGAATAAAGAAATCATCAATCTAAAGACAGCGGTGGACATAAGAGAGACGCTTGTACACCTCAAAGAAAACGGATGTGTCCTTGGAATATTGACCACAAACTCCAGAGAGAATGTAATGGAATTTTTAAAGAAAAACGATTTGGAGTTGTTTGATTTTGTCTATTCAGGGCGAGCAGTCTTTGGCAAGAGCAGACTATTGAAAAAAATGATGAAAGAAAAAACTATTCCACATGAAGATCCAATCTACGTAGGAGATGAGATAAGAGATGTGGAGGCAGCTAAAAAGGCAGGAATCAGAGTGATAGGAGTGTCATGGGGATACAACAGTAAAAATGCGTTGCTCAAATTTCATCCTGATCATGTCATAGAAGAACCAGAAGAACTCAAATCCATCATCTTAAACTAGAATCATACAAAATTAACAGCATGGCTGAATTGTAATAAGATTAGATTATCAACAGGCATATAGGCGCTGGCATTTGGTATGTGTACTTGATTAAAAATTTCAGATTTGTTGTTTTATTGATGGTATTTTGGCTGCAAATCTGTAGCATATTCCCTTACAAGCCATTTTTAATCACTAGAAGATACTGAACGAAGAATACGTTGCATTCCACGGCTTCTGCATGTAATACCGTTGGCTTTCACAACGGTATTTGTGCTACCACATTCAAGGCAGATTCTTATCCTTACTGTTGTCATTTACAGATCAGCCCATGGATTCAACATTATCGGTAAATATAGATACATGCAAAAATTGTTTTCAGATTCAAGGTCAGAAAAAAGATCATCGTGTGGTTTAGTCCGAATCAGCAAGAGGCGTCTTAATTGGTGTCGTATACGGTTTTGTTACTGTAACTCCCTGATCATCTGTTACTACTACATTATTGTTTGTGTCAATGTTAGACGGCGACAACCATACTTTTTCCCCAGGATTTAAAACTGGAATAATATCTGCCTTGGTGCCATGTCCATAATCTACCCTGACATTTGTAAGTGGGGCCTTGCCCGTATTTTGAACCATGACATGCATGTCGGTACTAGTCCCTGTTTGTATCACAGGATTTAGTAGTAGTGCGTATTGCGGAGTTGACTGAGAGACTAGTATGATAACTATGGCAATCATAACTGCACCTCCTCCACCAATCACTCCATACATAATAGGTTTCACAGTGGATCATCTACCTATGTAGCAATGCTACTATTAAACATATCTGAATCCTTTCAACTAGTAACGATCAAAAATGTACCACATTATTTACATTTGAAATTCTTTTTTCACGCTATCCTTAGAGATTGCTATTACTCCAACATCTAGGACCAAAGTGCTAATCAGTTTCAAAAATCTTATTCTTGTTTTAGGCGTATCATTAGAAAACTTAAACTCGGAGATTTTCAATTTGTTTCTCAAATTCAAACGTTTCAAAAGATTATTTACCTGAGGGTTGGGCATACTCATGTCTCAGATAGGTGATATATCCAGAACCATCACATCATCAGAGATGTTCCACATAATAGTAACCAATGAAAAAAACGAGAGTGTTGTAATCCCCGCCAAGGAATTGATAAACAAGTCAGTTTTAATACTGCATTTCGATTCCAAGAAAAACTAGCTTTCAAGTTAGTTTGAAATAATACGTATTATTTATTCAATCAATGAGTTCCGATGTAACAGATGAGGAAAAAAAATCATTGACGCCAGAGTCGGGATTTGACTTGTGTGGAATTGACTACTTTGAATCATTTGGAAGAAGGCTTTACTTTATTGCGCATTATGAAAGATACCAAGATGCATTACAAGCAAAAAAAGAGCGAGACAGGCCAGACGAGTATTTGGTTTTGTACAAAGGCTCTACGTAATATTATTTTACCATTATTTCGTACAATTCATTTGGTTTTTGGATTTTGTTTTTTGTGAGACATGTCTTTGAAGATTCTTACAGCTTCAAGGTGTGAGCAGTTTGCTTTCAATCCCTTTCCATGATGAAACTTGTAGAAATTCTTAAACCCCTCACAGTCACAGCTGTCTGATGTCACCATGTATGATTTGGAGGGATCGCTAGAGGATTTTACTTGGTATAGATCATTGTCAATCATGACTACGCCATTTTTTGCAAGGGCCTTGGCCTTTTTTATTGTATTAGCACTCATGTATACTTCAATGTGTCTCAATTAAATAATCCTTAAGTTTTTTCAACATAGATGAATAGCATGCCCAAAGAACCAGAAGATGAAGAGTCTGAGATAATAAAACAAATGTTTGATGAGATAATGAAAATGATTCGTGAGAAACACATCAAGTTGGAGACCATCATTCAGAGAACTATTGAACATGGGACCATGCAGCAAGATTCGTTTAACCGCATGTATCACACCCTCACAGAATATGGTAAAAAGAAGCAATGGTTACCATCCTAAAAGAAATCCAGATGTGAAACTAGAGAGTCATGACATACATGTTTCAAAGATCCAAAAAGGCTTAACACTATTCATAAAAATAAAAAAATTGGAGAGGTTTCTTTGGTAGGACCTCTCCAAGAAAGTAATCTTGCCTGGTCAAAATGCTGACTAAGAGACACAAATTATGTGAAGTACATATTGACCTAACTTTCAGTTCTAGTATAGACATTAGTGAATATAGAATTCTTTCAATAGAAAAGCTTAGTTTTCACAACATTAGCTTATAAAAAATAATAATTGTCATAAAATAATTTTCTATATGGCTATAATTTTACGTTCAGGTTTTTTATCTTTTGGATTATCTCATCATGTTGTGATTCTGGTTCAGTTGATAGTATCAAGAGTCCATCATCAAGAAACAAAGTGATAAGTTTTACTTTTTCTTTGGATGTTATCATCCAGTTAGTCTTGCCCAGTTTTTCATTAAACATTTCATCCCATGATGCTTTGACAGAGGCTTGATAGTGTACCATGTTACTTAGTTCTTCATCAAGCAATGGTGCTGCATTTGATTGCCTGACAAATGTGACCAATTTCCTATCCTTTATCCTGCCAACAAAACGAATTGCATCATCAAGTAGTAGGATCTGACCATATGGATCTGCGGGCTTTATGCGCTGGGCCAATTATTGGACAATAGGTCCCAAAGGAAATTTAACTCTATGCCATCATACAAAAACAAATCATGCCAAATGAAATTGATGCTACCATATTAGAAAACATAGTGGAAAAATACCATCTCGATAAAAAAACCATGTTTTTGATAAACCGGGCTTGGAATAGAATAGATGCAATAGACGAATCGGAGACATTTGGATATGAGCCTGTTGAAGAATTTGAGAAAAAATTATCACACCTAAACAGGATAAAGGAAAAAACAGTCGAGGCATTCAGGCCATTTGCAGACACGTATCACACATCCCTTTGTGCCGCCATGGGAATTCCCATGATGCGTTCAATAGAAAGGTCAAAAAAGATAGGAAATTATGAAGTATTTCATGAGTTATTTGGACTGACAAATGCAAAAGCCAAGAGGTTCGGGCTTGCCGCGCTTTATTCGTCAATCCAAGGTCAGAAAAACAAGGTGCACGATACATACAACATAGTATTTGACAGAGACTCCCCGTGGACATACCGAAATGAGGCAGAACATATGGAAGAATATGCAAGATATCATTTCAACAGCTACATGATAAATCAGGTAATAGATGAAACATCAAACCCATTTGTTCCAGTGATTGAACTATACGAATATGGTGTGGCAGATTGCATATTCATGCAAACAGAGCAGCATGGAACAATTAGAGAAAGACTAGCAACATTTCATCCAGTCAGCATCCCAAAGATAGGAAATGTTATTGCAGTACACATGACAGATGATGAAAAACTAGTACACTATAGAAGGTGGGGAGATCCATATTTTACAATCAATTCGATCAAGGGACAGACAGAATTAAGAATAATTGGAATTGCAGATCAGCGATTTATTTCAGATTAAAGTTTAGCTCAGATTGGTAAGATCTTTTTTCCATATTCTAACACCATCAACGAAGACCTGCTCTGGCTCTTCAAATACTGTATGCCACCTACCATCATGGGGAAAAAGTTTATTCATTTCTTTTATCTTGTCGTTTGTTGGAAACGCATTGGTCAGTGCTCCCCATCTCATGTTTGGAACTTTTGGCATTATTTCATTGATGTCTTTCATGGTACCATATAATGATAAAACAACTAATAAAATACTATCTTATTTGGGCGATGTTTCTTTATCGGTTGTTCATTCCTAAAAATGAGGCTTAAACAACCTATAAAGTAACAGTACCGTTTGGAACATTCCTTCTTCCAAGACCGAATTTGCAAAAGGTGAAAAGTTTGATTTTCCACAAGGACGTACTGGTTTTGAAACACCAGCGTATGGTGGCCCATGTCCTCCGTCAGGTACTCATAGATACCTTATCAAAATTTACGCGTTGGATGCAGAATTAGATCTTACTGAGGGATCAAGTGTAACGGATCTCCAAAAGGCAATGGATGGGCACATTATTACAGAATCTACTCTAATGGGAAAATATTCTAGAAACTAGGTCAAAATAAAAAATTAAGGAAAATGAATTTGTAGCTACTCCGATCATCTTACTGCACATTTTCTGCCAAGTTTTACTCACAACATGTCCCGGACTCGCACTGACTGTCAGCAAGAGAACCCAAGGGCTCGTCATTATGGATTTAATTCATTTCAGGGTTCCAAAATAAATCCAAATGAAGACTTGAAATAATTCAGTGATAAAAAATAGTAGAAAGATTCTTAAAAAAAGAAAACTAATTTGATGAGTCTCATTCATAAGGTCTCAACGGATCATGGGATTCCCCTTGAGAGAACCCACGCCTTGGAAGACAAATATTTTCTTCATTTTTCTCTTATATGTCTCCAACATTCTACTAGTATGTATTACATCGTAGATTGTTGACGCCTTCTATAATTCTCAGATTTCTGACATGGAGCCCAGTTCCTGTTTCTAGGTGGTTATGTGGCTGTGTTTTGTATCTTTGTTTTTGATTATCTACTTGCATCGAATGGATCCTAATTCATCCTACATCTTAAAATTTTGTGAAATGCATTATGAGAAGATATGATGCCCAGAGATGCTATTGCAGATCCTATGAAATTTCTTACTATCATTATCATGTTTGGCTTGGTTGCAAAAAATGATATGCCAAATATGACATGGGAATTGTCAAGCATCCATAGCGCCAGTGTTATCCATGAAAGTATGCCGGCGGTTAGATATCCAATTCTTGCCTTCTTGAATACTGCTATGATACTAAAACTGATTGTAATATACCATGCAGTGGATACTATCAGCCACTTTGCTTCATATGCTTCTTTTCTGTCATCTATGAAATAGCACATGGTACCTGTAATGGCAAGAAAAAATAAACAAAAAATCAGAATCTTGTGATTTGTAGCAAATCTTGTCCTGCCCTCATTTTTTGGTTCTACACCTTTCACCATTTGCTGTATGTGAAAATATTGTAATTTTAAACTATGACAAGTTTGCAGAGGCAAGAGCAAATACCATGTCCCATGGGCTGATTATGTTATTCTGACTCTTTAAGTATGGGGATTTCATATCCTGCATAATTTTACATGCATCAGTAATTGTAATGTCATCTGGTGTGTTTTTTACCTGTTCTAGACTGAAAATGTCTCCACTCATTGCCAAAAAGTCTTGTCCGTTTCTGAGACATTCAAACTCTCTGACCAGTTTCTGTATTATTATACGGTCGTTGATAAAAGAACAAGTGCCGTCAAGTACAAGCTTACGAGTATTGTTGTCAAACATTCTCTGAATTATTTGCCTTACCGTATCCTCTTTGTGAAATGTGACTATCTTTTTTCTTGGAATGTCAGAAATGGTAGAGTTTACTTGAAATGTTGTCCCCACTTCAAGGATCTTTCTTGCTGATATGACTGAATATCCGTAATACTGGTTTGGTATTATGGCAAATGCCCTTCTGGTCTGCGACCACCGTTTTATCAATTCTGAAAATTTATCCTTTGGACTCATAATGACAATCTTTCTACTCATCGAGTCTCCTATCTTTGTCTTGTCAAGAAAATCAGCAGTCTGATTTTTTAGGATATTATCTAAAACCTCAATCCCGCCTACTATGCCTACTGGTATGTCATCGCTTGTAGCAACAAGTGAATCTGTCAATGTCTCAAGATGATGAGGAAGAAGTGACGCTGCTTCACATAATGTATCGTTTACTCTGATGCTCACCATTGGCGTGGAAAGTATTGATTGGGGTAAAATTTCCTCCAATGTCTTGTCTGCAAGAAACATGTTCATGACCTATGGTGTCTCTTTTTTAAAAGGCTGTAGCGCATATCTATAACTAGAAAATCATCCTTATTTACATTGATTATGATTCTCATGTGTGATTTGTAATTATAATCTTATTTTGATAGAAACTTGATGATGATTTCTGCAAGTTTTTCTGGTTTCTCAACATATGGAGAATGCCCGCATCCTTCCATTGGCATAAACTCACAGTTTTTGATTCGCGAAACAAACTGGTGTGAATACTCGAAAGGTATCAGCTTATCTTCATTACCCCAAATTACCAATGTGGGAATGTCTATCTTTGAGAGCTTCTCAAAAATATCAGGTGCATTCTTTAATCCTAGAAGAGTAGACAAGAATACCATCTTTGCATTTGGTCTTGACATATTATTGACAAACCTCTCTATTGATATCTCTGATACTTGCATGCCAGGGCCTATCATCATCTGGTATGCATTTTTCACCGAGTCCTTGTTTGGGTATAATGCGGCCATCGTATATGCATCAAGTGTTGGGGTGGATTTTTTCATTATCCCTGCAGGAGAGATGAGAACTATTTTTTCAATTACAGAATTTTGGACAGCGGCACATTCTGCAGTTATCTGACCTCCAAGTGACGTACCAATCATGAATGTCTTTTTTATGCCAAGTGATTCAATAAAGTCAAAAACAAATTTTATAAAAAATTCGGGAGTGTAATCAACGGAAGGTTTGTCGCTCTGACCATACCCGATTATATCAGGTGCAAAAATATGATACTTTTTATTCAGATAAGGCATGATATTGCTCCACCTTTCTGCATATCCACCAAGTCCATGTAAAAGAATTAGATTGCGATCAGACTGACTACCATCCTCTAAATATCTGATACTGTTTCTGTTTATGACGATAAATTTTTCCTTCATCCGTCACTGAAAGTCTTGCAAACAAAATAAGTTTTTAGCGATATTTCTTATGACAACATTAGTAAAGCAATGTTCACTAAAAAGATCGGTAGTGCGATCACGTCTTAGTCATGGTCGTGACGTATTCAAGCATCTTTGCATAAGATGACAGAGCTAGCTTGACATAATCATCATATGATTTCATTGCAGACATGGTGTTTTTGACAAGTGTTTTTTGAAAACTACTCATCATGTCTATCTCTGACAAGGTAGTCTTTGTTATTATTTTAAAGCACTTGTCAAATGTTTCTATTGCTTTTTGGTCAACTCCCATGTTGTCAAGAAATTCTTTTTCTGCAATATAGCATGTGCCAAAAAAGTCCCTTGCAATGCGCAAGCTTTCTTCCTGCAAATCTGCAAAATTTTCAATATATGAAGGCAGCAAACCCTCTATTTTCATTATTACTTCATTTGTATTATCCCTCATTACGTCGCATACCGAAAGGGAATGTCTGACATCTGCCTTTTCTTGGGGTTCTGATTTTAACACTGATATTGTTTATGAGGTACATCCTTTTAACAATTTGTTGCATTTACATTTAGCTAGCAATCTCTATATGTATAGAGCACTAATCTATTCTACCTCTCATGTCCATTCCGCCTGACTTTAAAAAATCGTTGGCAAACTATAAACACAATTCCCTTTTTTGGACCGACTTGTTGTACCTGATGTCAAACAGGCAACAATCACTTGCGGCCACGGGACCATTTAGAAAATTTGCAATAAACGCCAAAACCCTAAGCACGGAAACCATCGAAATTAATGAAGACATGGCAGAGTTTAACACTAGACTGTCTGGATACTATAAGCAACTCTCAGATACATGGAATGAGGCACAGAAAGAATATGCCAGAAAGGTACCGGAACTTCCAAATGATGTAGAACACATGGAGGCATCAAAACGCATATGGATTGATATATTTGAAAATTATTTTACAAGACTTTTTGATTCTGCTGAATTTGCAGAGAACTTTGGCAAACTCGTATCAAGCGAACTTGAGATTGCCAAACACTGGAACAACATGGCATCCACACTGCTTGAAAGCGCAAACATGCCCACAAAGAAGGACATGGATGAAGTGTACAAAGAATTACACTCTTTGCGAAAAAGAGTTGCCAAACTTGAAAAAATAGTAAACAAGGGAGGAACTTCAAATGGCCAATGAAATTAAAGTAGACCCGCAAATGTTGGCAGAGTTTATCAAACTAAACAAGAACATACTTGAGGCGCCAAATCTTGCCAAATCTCTTGATGAGATTGATCTTGAAGTAACTCCGCATGAGGTTGTATATTCTGAAGGAAAGATTCGACTACTTCACTTCAATCCATTGGTTTCAAGACAACTAAAGACACCACTAGTGATTGCATATGCACTGATAAACAGATTTCATATCTTAGATATACATCCAAAAAAGAGCTGGGTAAAACATTTGCTGAATCAAGGAATTGATGTCTACTTGATTGATTGGGGAACACCAACTCCAATAAATCGACACGAGGGATTTGATGACTATGTCAACGGTTACATGGACAACTGTATTGATTTTGTAAGGAAAGAAACCTTGTCTGATGCAGTATCTCTGCAAGGCTATTGCACTGGTGGTACACTGTCTACAGTATATTCTGCCCTTTATCCTAAAAAAGTCAAAAACCTGACTCTGACTGCTCCAGTGATTGATGGTAGGAGAGACAGCACCGTAGTGTCAAACTTGGCAAAACACATGGATGTTGACAAGCTAGTAGATACTCTGGGTAACATGCCCCCTGAATTGATGTATTATGTTTTTTCAATTCTCAAACCCTTTGAACAAGGCTTTGAAAAATACCTTAATTTCTTCAAAAACATCCATGACCAGGAATACGTTGAAAACTTTATCCGGGTGGAGAAATGGGTCTCAGATACCCCTCCAATTCCAGGGGAATTGTACCGACAATGGATAAGGGACATTTACCAGGAAAACCTTCTGATAAATAACAAAATGTATGTGGGAGGAAGGCAGGTGTCCTTGAAAAATATTTCCATGCCGTTACTTACACAGGTTGCAGTAGGCGATCACTTGGTCTCCCCCGAATGCAGTATGCCTATTCACTATGCAGTATCAAGCGAAGACAAGACGCTCAAGATATATCCAACTGGACATGTGGGCATGATCGCAAGCTCATTTTCTCAAAAAAAGGTTCTCCCAGAATTTGCCAAATGGCTGGGAGAAAGATCTGAAAAATAAAAAAATTGAAAAATTAATGGTCTAGTTCTTGCTTGGAGTCCATGCTGAGAACCATGATTGCAGTATATTTGCATCCATTGTTGTGAATGCCTTTAGGTTGTCATTGAATGTCTTGAGGTTTTGTCTTGCTGCTTCCATTGCTGCCAATACTGCTTTGTTTTGTACTGAACTTGTTTTTACTATCTCCTCAGTTGCATCATTTATTGCTTTGAGGTAAGTTGGTGGAAGGTTTGCTGTAAAACCACTCTTTGCTGCTGCCTCTTGCTGGAACTCAATTGCTGTTTCTACCGCATTTTTGTATGCTGTTGCAAATTCTTGCTGTAGATTTGAGACTGCTTGTATGTATTGTGTGACATTCTTTTCTGCCTCTTCAAAATATCGGTTCACATTCTGCTTGTATACTGCGTATGTTTCTTTTGTTTCTGTCTTGCTCATTTTTTCACCTCCTGTCGTGAATTACTTTTATGAATTGGAACTACAATCACTTGGACCAGATCGTTTTCCTTGATCCCAATTGCTTCCCTTTCTGCTTCGGGTATGGAAATTCTGCCATTGCTCCCAACTGATGTCTTGAATGCCCCCCATGACGAAAACTGGGGCAAATTTTGTGCAAGATTGAACCAATTGTACATGGCCTTTGATCCACTCTCTGCAAAAGTTTGTAAAAAGTCTGTTTGCGTCTTGGTGGTCTTGTCCGCCATCTCTTTTAGTGTGTCCAGTGGATTTGTTTGGTTTGTGCGATTCATCATGTCGCCAAATGTTCTCATAAAATCCATCTGAGCCTTGCCACTTCGCTGGATCCATTCTCTAAAGATAGCCGATGGGTCAGGTTGGTCATAGTTACCAGTCATTGGTAATGATAACCAACCAAAGGTATATAATGCTATTGTTTAATATCACAAATGATGACGATTCGTACAATAAATCCTGTCACCGAGGATGTCATACATGAATATCAAAATATAACAGAAGCAGATCTGAAAAATAAGGTAGGCAAGGCACGAGAGGCATTTGCCACATGGAAGTCTGACTCTAAAAATAGGGCAACATTATTGCATCTTTTATCTCTGGAACTCAGAAAGAACAAGGAATCTCTTGCAAAAGTAGCTACCCAAGAGATGGGAAAACCACTCAAAGAATCTCTTTCCGAAGTGGAAAAATGTGCATGGGTGATGGAGTTTTATGGTGACAATGGAGAGACATTTCTAAACACCGAAGTAATAAACACTGATGCAAGAAAGAGTTTTGTTGCATTTGAGCCAATTGGTGTCATTGCAAGTATAATGCCATGGAACTTTCCATATTGGCAGGCATTGAGATTTGCTGCTCCATCGCTTATGGCTGGAAATACAATTGTACTAAAACCTGCAAGTGCTACCATGCAATGCGGTATTGAAATGGAAAACCTGTTTGTAAAGACTGGATTTCCTGAAGGTATATTTCAAACACTGGTAAGTGATTCTAGCATGGCTGAAAAATTAATTGATTCTAATATTAATGCGGTAACATTTACTGGCAGCAATGTTGTTGGCGCAAGGGTTGCGCAGAGGGCAACATCGCAAATCAAGAAATGTGTTCTAGAACTTGGTGGAAGTGATCCTTTCATAGTCTGTTCTGATGCCGATGTTGACAAGGCATCAACTGGGGCAGTAAAGGGTCGATTCATCAACTGTGGTCAGAGCTGCATTGCATCAAAGAGGTTCTTTGTAGTAAAAAATATCGCAAAAGAATTCATCGAACAATTTGTACAAAAGACTGCAAAACTAAACGTGGGAGACCCAATGTCTGATAGCACTGACATTGGTCCTCTTGTAAATGCTGATGGTCTGCATAGGATTGAGGCTATGGTAAAAGACGCTGTAGCAAAAGGTGCCAGGGTTCTTACAGGAGGCAAACGACTGCGAGACAAGGGCTATTTTTACGCACCTACTGTACTTGACAACATAACTCCTGATATGGCAGTGGCACACGAGGAGGTATTTGGGCCTGTGGCACCTGTGACTGTGGTTGAAGATGAGGCTGAGGCAATAAGGCTTGCAAACTCGTCACAATATGGTCTTGGAGCAAGCATATGGACTCAGAATCTTGACAGAGCGGAAAAATTATCTAGATTGATAGAATCAGGCATTGTGACTGTGAATAACGTAGTCATATCTGATCCGCGGGTTCCATTTGGAGGAGTCAAGCAGAGTGGATTTGGTCGGGAACTCTCAAGATATGGAATGCTTGAATTTGTAAATGTCAAGTCTGTTAGATATTATGACCAGCTTGTACCATTCCATCACGTAGAATAGAATTTTTTTACAACCCGGGTTTTCTGAATTAAAAAAATTAGTCCTATCTGTTGAATAGGACTGCTGTAATTATTCCTGCTCCTATAATTGCACCTAGTCCCAAAAACAGGATGTCAAATGCTACTACTTTCTTAAATGGAGCACGAACCTCTGCTGCCCACACTGAGGGTTTGGTTGGTTTGTCTGTCATATCTATATTTGATCAGACAAGATGATAAGATCTTATCAGCTTGTTTTGTTATTGTTAAGCTAACTTACTCAAGTGATTGTACTGTATTGAGAGTCAATTGCAAGATCACTATTCCAATAATGGAAATACTAGTATCCGAAATTATCTAGCAGGATTGTTTTATAATGGACCTCGTTTTTCATTTGTTTGAAATGAAGTATGTTATAATTTCTGCAATCCTGCTTGCAGGATTGGCAGCTTTGTCTTTTTTAATTGTTGAAAATAACACTAGTGTATCTGAATGGGATCATGCCTCATTTACTCTAGTGAACAAACATGGTAACAAAATTGTAGACAAGTTAATGGTTGACCTGAGTAAATATGGAAGAGAAGCAGTGTGGATTGGAATGACTGCGTTACTTTTTATTGTTGGCAAAAAAGATGGCCGCAAGGTGGCAGTTTTACTCACTATAACGTTTCTAATTCTGATTCCTCTTGGGACAATAATAAAATCTGAGATAGATAGACCAAGACCTGTTCCACTCGATGGCAACCTACTTGTACAAACAGAAACTGATCCTTCATTCCCATCTGGACACGCAACGATCGTATCAGGGGGTGCTGCAATACTTCTTCTGAGATTCAACAGGGGAAGACAGATGATTATTTCGATAATTCTTGGAATCGAGGCACTACTTGTTTCCTACTCTCGGGTCTACGTCGGTGTTCACTATCCACTAGATGTGGTTGGCGGAATCTTACTTGGTACTGGTATAGCATGCGCAGTAGTTGCATCAAGCAAATATTTGGGGCCGATTTTTTCTCGCATTGATTCTATGAAAAAATGACTTGTTTTAACGCAAAAAATAATTTAGATGATTTAGAAAACCAATAATACTGGATGCTTGTCACAGAATGTGAAACTCATTCATGATAGACCCTGAAGTACAAAAGACTAGAAATATGACCTTTGAAATTAATCATGTCATAGTAAACAGGTGGTCTCCACGATCATTTGTACCGTATGATATTGATGATGCTGACTTGTTTTCTCTCTTCGAGTCTGCAAGATGGGCACCGTCGTCTTCTAACAGCCAGCCCTGGAGATTTATCTATGCTAAAAGAAATTCTGAAAACTGGAATGATTTTTTTAATCTATTGATTGATTTTAATAAGCAGTGGTGTGCAGATGCTGCAGCCTTGGTGGTTGTTGTATCAAGAAAGAACTTTGAAAATAATGAAAAGCCATCGATAACGCACCAGTTTGACACTGGAGCAGCATGGGAAAACCTTGCAATTCAGGCAGTCTCTCAAGGATTGGCTACACATGCAATGGCTGGATTTGATTATGACAAGGCAAGAAAAACATTACAAGTTCCTGATAACTATGAAGTGATGGCAATGGTAGCAATAGGAAAAAGAGGTTCAAAAGAGAAATTATCACCTGAACTCCAAGCCCGTGAAATTCCTAACACTAGAAAACCATTGTCGGAAATTGTAATGGATGGTAAGTTTGGTAACAGGCCCAAGTCCCTATGACTGGAAGCATGACTTTGCAGGTTGCACAATTAATTGAAGACAAGAACCTGGCATTTGTTGCAACCCTAATGAAAAATAATTCGCCCCAGATAACTCCTGTATGGATAGACTTGGTTGATGGAAAAATTATTGTAAATACTGCAGAAGGTAGAGTGAAACAAAGAAATGTTTCAAGAGATCCGCGGGTTGCAATTTCCATAGTTGACAGAAATAACCCGTACAACATGGTTACAATCAGGGGTCAGGTGGTAGAACAGACAGTCGAAGGGGCTGATGAACATATTGACAAGATGGCAAAAAAATATCTTGGGGTAGACAAGTATCCGTTTGCAATGCCTGGAGAAAAAAGAATCATGCTAAAGATAGTTCCTCAAAAAATATTCCACATGATGCCTCATTCCTAATTTTAGATCTCTGTTTTTGACCGCCTTTGGAAAATAATTAATAATACACCGTTATGACCTAATTCCATCTTGCCAATCCCGATAAACACAGGCGACACAGCCTGGCTTATGATAGCATCTAGCTTGGTGCTACTTATGATCCCAGCACTGGGTATGTTCGAGGCTGGACTTTTAAGACAAAAAAATGCAGTCTCTGTCTTCATGCAGATCTTCTTTGGTCTTGCATTGCTTAGTGTGATGTGGTTTACAGTTGGATTTAGTCTGACTTTTGGACCTGATACTGGTGAAGGACTGACTGGTAACACAGACTGGAGATTTCTACATGGCGTCTCTCAAAAGGAAGGACTCCATTATGCACCAACTGTACCAGGAGTCTCATTTGCAATGTTTCAGATGATGTTTGCGGTAATCACGCCATTGATTCTTACAGGTGCGGTAGCAGAGAGGATGAGGTTTAGCGCATATGTCTTGTTTATTGTAGCATGGAGTGCATTGATCTACTATCCCTTGGTGCACTGGATCTGGGGAGATGGATGGCTACACAAGCTTGGCGTAGTTGATTTTGCAGGTGGGATGATAATTCACACTACGACAGGTGTTGGAGGAATCGCCGCTGCTCTAGTACTTGGAAGGAGACTCGGGTTTGGTCCTGGCATAATGGTTCCACATAATATTCCGCTTGCGGTTCTTGGCTCTTCACTCCTCTGGCTTGGTTGGTTTGGATTTAACGCTGGCAGTGCATATTCTGCAGGATCTCTCTCTGGAATTACAATTGTAAACACGCAAATGGCATCCGCTGTATCATGCCTTATCTGGGTTGTAATATTTTGGATACGGACAAGAAAGTCTAGCATAATTGCTGCAATCAACGGCGCAGTTGCAGGCCTTGCAGGGATTACTCCAGCCTCTGGATATGTCGGAGTTGAATTTGCCGTAGTGATTGGAATTATTGTAGGTTTTGCATCATCACTTATGGTACCGGTGTTCAAAGAGAGATTGAAGATTGATGATGCTCTTGACATTGGTGCAGTGCATGGTGTATCTGGAATTATTGGCTCACTTCTTGTAGGAGTGTTTGCCAACTCTGCAGTAAACCACCTTGGAATAAACGGCTGGCTGTATGGAAATCCGGGACAACTGGGAGCTCAGGCACTTGGAGTAGGTATTGCGGTATTGATGGGCTTTGGTGGCACATGGTTAATCCTAAAGATACTAAAAGCATTGATTCCAATAAGGGTAAGTTCTAGTGTAGAAGAGGCAGGTCTTGATATTGAAGAACATGCAGAAAGGGCCTACTCTGACGAAGAGGAATATGGCAAGCTCTGATCTGATAACTTGGAATATCTTAAAATATAAAATTGATACATGTTATACCATGGGAGGATTTGAAAAAAACTGTCCCGTGTGCGGCAAGAAATTTACCAGTTTGATAGAATATACTAATCATATTGGTGTAGATCACAAAGACATACCTCCTGAACAAATACTGAAAATTAACAAGGAAGACAAGTGGTCATTTTCAAACAAGTGATGATGTCATCACTCGGGCCCGTCTTGGAATTTCTTTAAAAGTATGTCAATTTTTTTATCAAGTTCCTGTATTGCACCAAACGAGCTTTCATGCTTGTCGTCAAAGTCGGCAAGTTTTTTTAAAATGTCACTATGATTCTCTTCTAGTTTTTCTATTCTGCCAAGTATCTTGTCTTGTTGGACGGCTGTCCTGTTTTGTCTGTTGTATATCCACCAGCTTACAATTCCTCCGATTATTGCTCCACCTGCGATTCCAAGATATGTTGATGATGCGTTACTCATATCACTACAGTTCTTTGAGATCTCTGTCATACATCCCCAAAGATCAAAAACTAGAGGTAGCATATTGATATGTTAAAAATACTCACATGGTGCTTTTACGCTGTCTATGAGCATCAGTTAACGATGTTGTGAAATGATTGTAAGTGAAATGATTTGAAAAATACTTTATACTGATATCTATTGGGGATATAACTGGTTTTATGTTGACTGTCTGAAAGTTCAACTCCCCATTCTTGGTATGAAAACTCAATCATCTGTTCATATCTTGGACAATTTTGTAATATGGTGGACCTATGTTGAGAATCTTGCTATGGATGGCCATGCAATTATTTGGTCTCAATCTGGCCTGGAACATGCTGGTGGCAAATTGCAACTTGGGAAAATCATGCCTGCCAAGAAAATAAGGCATGTGCATGATTGTTGGGATGTTCAATTATATTCCATTGAAATGATTTACTAAACAATGTCTGATGATGACGATTTTCTTGTCAAGGCGCAAGAGCACATTGAGGTAATAAGCACTGAAGATGAAAGAATAAAAATAATTGGTGAAGAACTTGCAAACGATACTGGCAGAGCCATATTTGGAAAAATATCACAAGGAGTTTTAAGTACAAACGATCTAGCAAAGTCACTAAACATTTCACTACCTCTTGTCAACTGGCACATAACTCGTTTGCTTGGCGTAGGATTGATAAAAGTAGAAAAGACTGAACTAAGCTCAAAAAATAAAAAAATGAAATATTATGGTCCTGTCAAAACCGCCTTTGTGATTGTACCGCCTACAAACCCTGCTGAAAATAATGTTTCAAGAACAAAAAAAGAGGCCATATTTATGCAATTGCGGCATTATTTGGCAAGCATTTTGGCATTTGTAATAGTTGGCCCTTTGATTTACCTTGTAGAACAGAACCAATCTGTAAACCAAGGACCTGTTCGAGAAGCTGCGCAAAACAGTCTTCCACATGCAATCGAGTCACTAAAAAACAATGTCTCCATTGCACCATTTGTAGCATCACGTATGTCATCAAGTCCAGAGTCGACTATTGTATCTGCAGATCCTGTGATGATTGCAATTGCAATATCTGGGGCGGCAGCTGCATTTTTTTTAGTGTTTTTTGTAATACGCGCATTTAAAAAATTACGAAAAATAAAAAAATAAGATAAATTACTCTTTAGTAAATATTTGATAAAAAAATACCTTATGTTACATATCATGACATAAATTTTTAAAAAAATTAAGTTAAAATGAAATTTAATCAAAGCCTATAAACTCTGCAGGTGTGATGCCGTATAATGACAACCAAGAAAAAAACCATCCTTGCAACAATTGCTGCAATTTTAATCGTTTCAACTGCAGTATTTGCAAGCCTGGAAATCTCTCAGCAGCAAGCCTATGGGCAGCAAGCCACTATAATACCCGCATCGCGAGAAAGAACTGCATCTGTCACAGGCTCTGCCACTGAATCTGTCACACCGGACATGGTTACTGTTCAATTTGGTGTTGACACGGAGGCAAAGACTGCCAAGGATGCAATAAGCTCAAACGCTCAGATGATGAGTACTGTGGTGAGTGCTGTTCAGAACATTGGCATAACCACCACTGAGATCAGTACGGCTGGATTTTCAATTTATCCAGTATACAATGCCTCTGTATCTGATATGACAACTGGCATACACAAGTCTGTCCTGACAGGATATCGAGCTTCAAACACTTTGTATGTCAAGACAACCAAACTGTCACTTGCAGGAAGCATTGTTGATGTTGCAGTTGGTGCGGGAGCAAACAGGGTGGACAACATATCGTTCTCACTCTCTCCTAGCAAGCAACAAAGTATGCAAGATGATCTGCTAGGACAAGCTGTCTTGAATGCCAAATCGAGGGCAGAAAAAGCACTTGAGCCTCTAGGCCAAAAAATAATTGGCGTAAAAATGGTAAGCTTGTCAGAGTTTAATCCGGCACCAGTCCCGATGTACTATGGTGCAATGCAATCCATGGCTGACAAGGCAACACCTGTATTTACTGCAAACCAACAAGTAACAACTACTGTAGATGTAACATTCCTAATTGGAGACCAGTAGTTTTACATTTCTTCATTTTTTGGGATATGTGTTGACACTGTGACAGTAAAACAACTGTCCTGTACTTGGCATGCATACTGATATTTTTCAAAAAACTGTATGTGTTATGTGATTATGTATCTCAAAATTGACCATCCTCCAAAAATCTCATATATTATGAACACGATATATTATAATTGGAAACCGCATATGTGATGATTAACTGTGAAATGGGTGCGGAGGGGACAATTATGGAGGGTGTGAAATCAATCGATTCTGTAAAGGAAGTGTCAGGCGTGTTTGGCAACTATGATGTCATAGTGAAATTAGAATGTCTAGACATTGATGAGATGCGTGAAACCATAGCAAAAAAGATACGCCTTCTGTCAAATGTGCGATGTACTACAACACTAATGTGTGCTAACTAGGGTCCAAAATGACATGTATTTCCCTCTGCTATTGTAAAAATTATTGGAAATAACATCTTTTAACCTGCAACATGCTATTATTGTATAATGGAGATAATGGGAAGGGGTTTTACTCAACTAGTTCAAGAGATGCCTTGCTATTTTCACATATTTGGCAAATTTGCAGGCTACAAACTGTTTCATCGTAAGAGTCCATTGTATGGATCTGCCGATATCATCAATGTGTGCAACTTGCACTGTACACATTGCTACTGGTGGCTCAACAGAAAAGAAAATGAGGAGCTCACAGTTGCGCAGTGGCAAAAAGTAATTGATGAAAAATTCAAGAAAAAACACATCTTCATCATAACCCTTGTTGGAGGAGAGCCAACTCTTAGGCCTGATGTTATTGATCTGTTTGTAAAACAATTTCCAAAAAGAATCTGTATTGTATCAAATGGAACAATACCGTTGAAAAAAATTCCTAATCTTTACTTTTACTGGATTTCAATAGATGGCACAAAAGAGATACATGACAAAATTCGTGGTCCTGGATCCTATGACAAGACTAGGAAAAATGTGCTTGATTATGTAAGAGATAATGGAGAAAAGGCATGGAAAGATGTTTGGATTACAATGACAATAAACTCACTAAACTACAAGACTGTAAAGGACGTAGTAGAAGAATGGCGTGACCACACTAATAAGATTGGATTCCAGTTTCACACTCCCTTTGCAAAAAACGATCCGCTCTTCTTACCGTTTGGCCCTGAGAGGACTAGGGTAGTTGATGATATCATTGCATTAAGGGAGAAATTCGATGATGATTACATCATAAATCCTGACAGTCAGCTTGAACTGATGAAGAAAAACTGGGGTGGAAAGGGAACCATACCAATTGACTGTCCAACTTGGGCAATTGTATCCGTTGATCATATGGGCAGGGAGAAAAAGCCATGCTGTATTGGTAGTGCTGAAAACTCTTCGATGAAACCAATATGTGAAGAATGTGGTCTTGGGTGCTATTCTGTACTTGTTGGATATGGAATGAAGGGCTAACATTCATTAAACTATAATTTGGGTTTTCTTTTGTCTGCAAAGAAAACTATTGCGTCTATAACAATCACAATGATTCCAAATTGGCTGACAGTCGTTAGTTGATTACTGATGGATAACATGTGGTAATTTGTATCGACGATTACACTTGAATTGGCTGGATTGATTGTTGAAATGAGGTCAAGCACCATCTGTGACAAAAAGTGTCCAACTGGGAACATGATGACACCTGATAGAAAAATCCAGATGCCTCGGTTGATCTTCATATTTTTGCAAATCTGGGAAGCATGATTGTCAGTGAAAACACTATTGCAATTACAACCGACGACCCAGTGGGAAATTCTGGCACTATGTGAGGTCGTGACACAACACCTGAAATCTCTGCATCTGAAAAACTGTTTCCATTTAGATTCTCAAACCCCATGGTAATAGGGCCTGTATAGTTGGCTGGAAAATCAACATCTATGGTATTTGGAGCACCATCGTTGTTGGTTGTACCGCTATTATGAAACAGCAAACCATTTTTACCCTCTATGACGGAAAAATCATAATCTATCGAATTCACGGTCTTGTTTACTAGATATGGATCAAGAATTTGGAAACTAAATCTTGTTGTCTGGCCTGCAATCATCTTTGGTGGGTCCCATCTGAGACTGATCTTGTACTGGGCATTTCTTGTATACTGCATTATTGGAAACGCGGTTTCATTACTTGGAGATAGGGTGAAATTCATCTCGGGCTTGGAGTTTTGTTGCTGTGCAGCGATTTTGTCTAGCACTTGTTTGTATAATATTAGATGTATGATCCTCTCAGTATCTGAAGAATAATCATCTATGCTTACTGCACTGTCTGGCAGTGCTATTCCGTTTACATGTGCGTCATACTTTGTAACTATAAAACTGGAAAATGCTCTTGGAATCTTCAATTCTTGATGCACAACTGTTACTTGTTTCAAGTTGTCCTGACTCCAGTTAAATGGCATGGAAAAACTCATTTTTTTGTTATCAGAATCGTATTGAAAATTTCCAATCTGATCATAATATGCAACAATTGTAATTGTCTGTTTCCCATCATCTTTGTCGGTTATTGGATATTCATTGGTTATTGGAATAGATATTGCAGCATCATATGTTTTGCTTATCTGGTTATTGTAAGAGCCCATTGTAAGTACGTTGATCTTGAATTTGTACAATCCGCCTGATGCAAACACGGGGCTCTTTATTTGATAACTTCCACTGTGCCCCAAAAGACCGGGGAATAGTCCACCTTCTTCATTTATTGAAATTTTACTTGAGTTGTCAGGCGTAACATCAAACAGAAAATTTCCACTATCGCTCATGAATATGTGGCCAAAAAGTGCCTGATTATTTTTAAAAGCTGATATTGCAAGTGTCACCTGCGGTAATGGTGTCTGGTTTGACGCATCTTGTAAAACAAAGTTTATCTGAGTACCGACATGATCGTTATCAATCAAAAATGGCGACGAATTTATTGACAGAGTGACATTCTTGTTTCCTATCATCTCTGGTGGCAATATTTCACTTGCAAGACCATCACCATTTGCTGACATGAAAACAAAACTTGGAAGCAATGCACACAAAATTACGATTAGAACTGCCAGTTTTGCCAATTTGCAGAGTCTTATCTTATGACTCTAAATAAATAGTCGGCATCTTCTCACTTGATCGCACTGACCAGATTCTATGATGCATGGTTGGCATAAATTGGAAACTGGCTTAGTTGTTCTATAGACTTGAGAATGTATCCGCAAAGTTATACGCAGTTCTTTCAAGCAAGATGGGGTTGTATTTTTCTATGATTTCATGCACCATGTCTACATTTCTCAAAAGGTACGTTTTTTTCAGTTCCATGGTCCTGATATCCACTATTTTATCATCTACGAGTTTTGAAAGAAATATGGAAACAGTGGAAGGGGCTTTTTTCGCCTTTTGAACTATTTCGTTGAATGAAAGCGGCCTGTCTTCTAATAATGCTAACACGATATATCTTTGTGTGTCCCGTCTGAGACTTGTTATTAGTATTGATTCTTCTTCTGTAACAAAGAGCGGATAGAATCTAGTCTCACCAGATTTTCTATCTATCTTGACGCTGCCATTTTCCTCCAACTTTCTTGTGTGATAGCTTAGTACTCCGTTTTTCAATCCCGTTTCTCTCATTATCTCCCTGAATTTTATTCCGGGATTTTTTTCAATGATGTTAATGATTTCTGTTTCTCGATTCATGACTAATCTTTCCTAAAGACACCGAGTGCAAGCATTCCCAGTGTTGACACTTCAAAGAAATGTCCAATCTCGCCTGCTGGAAATGGGCCTAAATAATATGTGTATTGCCATGCTGCATCCACTAGAGATAACGCTTCTGCTATTACAAAGAGCGAAAATGCCAACATTGTAAAGAATAATCGCTTGGTTTTGACTCTTGAATACGCAATTGCTGATACTATACTCAAGAAAACTGCTAGGCTGATACCACAAAGATGGATCAATATATGAAAGATCTGGAACTCGTGAAAAATGTGCGGCAAAATTACTGGTATTGCCAAAATACCTATGATTGCAAACATTATCACAGTTAGTAAATTAGATCTATTTTCTAGGATATTGCTATACATGGACATGGAATATCATGGTCGAAAATTGGATTTAAACGAACTGGTACAATCTTCGAACACCATCTGTATTTTACTAATAATATCTGAGCCGGCTGTTTCTCTGGGATGATAAAACATACTGCGTGGGGCAATCGAATTATGAATTATCCCTGTTTTCTTACTTGGTTTGAGACTTTTTTTAAATCCATTACGCCTTTGCAATAGAAGAATCCAACTACTACTAATAATCCTGCAATGGTTGGAGCCGCAACTTGAGCATAATCAAAGCCTAGATTTGGAACCACGGATGAAATATTTTCTTTATTGCTTTGATCATTTTGTGGTTGTCCTGCTGATATTGTAACAGTAGCAAGTGCGTTTGCTCTTTCCTCTGCCATTATGATGTTGCCTTGTGAATCTGATGTCAACCATTGCACCCAGCTATTCGGTGTTGGAATGCTTTTCTCAATTATGTTTCCAGTCCTTGGGTTTATCACTGAAACTTTGTCAAAAGTATGTTGTGCAACCCACAGGTTGTGGTATTTATCAAAAGCCATTCCATATGGAAGATTGTCTGGGTTTGGATCAAGATGTATCTTCTTGAATGTCTTTAATAATGGATCAAAAACTGATACTGCCTGACCTTCATGCTCTGAAATGTATATTTTTCCAGTCCAAGGATCTAAAATTATGGCAGTAGGACCTTTCATGGTGTAATTTCCGGAAGGTGAAAATTCTGTCACTTTGTTGTCTGAAATATCAATACTTGATATTTTACCAATGCCTTCAGCTATCCATATCTTGCCTTGTGTATTGTCTACTGCAATTCCTAGCGGGTCTGATTTGTCTGGTAATTTTATTGAATCAAACTTTGTTGTATTGGTATCAAATTTTAAAACCTCATTAGTGTTTGCAGAAGTGATCCAGATTGTATCGTTACCATCTATTACCAAGCTTGTAAGAATTCCTTTATTTGGAATGGGGTAATATTGATTTGAGTTGTCATCTGGATTAAAATGTCCTAGCATTCTTTGTGTATAATCAATGTACCAAAGAGTGTTGTGAGAGTCTAATGCCATGTATACTATGCTGTTTAATCCACTGATTTTGTGTTCTGTATACTTGTTAGTTCCCAGATCAAAATCAAGTATCTTACCGCTCTTGAGGGTTGTATCTCCGACCCATATCTTGTTTCTACTACTGTCATAAACTGGATATCTGGGGGTACTGCTGTTTCCAGGAGTCTTGTATTCTTTTATGTCTAGTTGTAAATTGCTCAGTTTCGGCTTGACAAATAAATTATATGATGATACTAGATTGAGAGAATTTTCTTTATTCTGTACTCCTTCTACTCTAACGGTCCAGTGTCCCGGAAATCCAAAGTCTGTATTGGCAGTAAAAATTCCAGTATCTGTCTTATTTGTGTTGATTGTAATTGGTCCTATCCCATTATCTGTTTGCGTAAGTTTGAGCTGGGTGGATTTCATGTCTATTTGATGTTTATTCGAGTCCAAAAATGATATGGTAAAATCGTTATTTCCTGTAGCAAATGGACTCATTGATAAAACTATTCTGCTTCCATTTTCGATGAAACTTGTTTGAGAAAACCCTTGTATGTGGAGGTTATTATTTGTACCAAGCGCAAATACATTGTTTGGTAATGACTGTAACTGGTTTTGAAATTCACTTGATGGCAAGCCTGAATCCACCAGAACTGCAACAGATGCTATCAGTGCAATACCTAGAAATGCTGATATCTTTACACTCATATCAAATCTGGAAAGGATAAGTTTTGCATCTATGACTGTATTCTGTATTGCTGTGTTTCTTGTTGTCTTATTTGAGATTGTCTGGTATGCCTTACCGCTTACAGACATGTGGTCGTATGCACCAAGCCCAATCATGACGGTGGCAAGTAAGAGTTTGACTACTAGGACCTTGCCATAAAATGATGCCAAGGTCAGTGCAAGATTATTTTCTAGCACATACAACAAAAATGGGCCAGTAATTACAACTGCACCAAGCACAGTAATTACAAGTGTAGAGAATCTTGGAATGATCATAGACATGACTGAAAGACTGAGATTAGGGTCTGTAATTCGTTTAATCTGGGGCATGACAATAAATGCAAGATAAATTATTCCTCCAATCCATAATGATGCAAAGACATTGTGGAAGAAATCAAGTAATAGAGGAATTATTTGACCAGTAGCAGCTCCGTGACTAATTAGACTTGTAGTCAGTAATACTGCAAAACTTAGACCAAGTAAAGATACAGTGTGTGCTCTTGGAATTATGGCCTGGGTTTTCTTTGTTTTTTGGTAAATTGTAAATGATAACGCAAGCAATACAGATGATGCGATCATTCTTAGTACCCACATGTTTCCAAACTTTGTAGAAATGGCATCAAGTATTCCTGCATTTATGGAGTAAGCCTGTACAACTATCATTGCAAAGCCTGACACTAAAATGATGATGGAGCCAATAACTGCCATCTTTGTCATGTTGTTGTCTATCTTAGCTCTGATCTGCGAAACTGAATCAGATAGTCTTGGTATTCTGGATATTGGACTCCATAACCATAATGTAGCAGAGGCAATGCCTGCTACGATGATCTGACCTATGAGGGCTGGAAATCTAGCTACCGCATCTGGTATTGATATTTCTTGGTAATTGCTTGGCGTATTACTTGCGATGCTCTTTGGAACATCCTGCCCGATCCCAAAAGCAAATGCATCTTCAGTAACATGGCCGTCTGTCTGATCTAAGACCTTTGTTGATATTGTGTATATGCCGTTTTTAAGGTTTGATGGGAGGGATACACTCAATGCCTTTTGGTCATCTGTAATGTAATGTTGATCATTTTTTTGAATCTGTTTTCCATTTGAATCTAAGACTTTGATTTCACTATATCTTATGTCAACAGGATCACTAAAGTATACATCAACCTTGGACGGTGGTGTTGAAAGTGATTGAGATGCAGCAGGATCACTTTTTTCAACAAATGCATGTTCATAAGATTTTGGTGCATTAGGAATTACCATGACGGATGAAATTATTATGATGATCAAAACCAATTGCAATTTTGTTTTTTTGTTAGACATCTAATGAATTACATATGTGATTTACTATATTGCTCTTGTTAAATTTGTGGTACAGTCATCGAACACAGGTTATCATGTTGTGTAATTTAGAAATTTTTAGAGTCTTACATTCGATTGTTGTACTATAAGGCTTTTAAATGACGGTGATTTCTATTTTCATGTGAACAACAAATTAATCGCAGTATTGTTATCGGTGATTATTGCATCTGGCTTGATCTATACTCATCCTGCATTTGCCCACAATTTTGGGGGGGATGCAAGTGCGACATGGCTTGCCAAAATGGCAGAGATTAAAACGGAAATAGGTTTAGTTGCAAAACATGTTGGTGACAAGAATGCAATTAATTACTATTCTGACGCACTAGGCGAATATTGGAATGTAAATGACACCAGAGAAATGGGCGAGAGGAATACTTTGCTACAAACTGAAATACCTTCTACAATAAATGCAACTCTGTCTGACGCACTGGCTGGAAATCAGAATGCTGTAAATATCGATGTTTCAAAACTCAATGGGTATCTTGATGAATCTATACCAGTGAGAGTTGATGCAAGTAAGCTTGACAACTCTACAGTCCAAGCATTGGCTGTAGTATTTGTACAAAAAGAGGCCTTGGAAAAATATGGGATTGCACTAAATACAACAACTAATCTAAATGACATGTCTCAAATGAACATGTCTGGAGGAAGTATGTCAAATGGCATGTCAATGTCGAGCACTATTGTTAATCAAAATGCATATGAGAATTCTATAGGGCTCGCAACTGCAGCACAAAGTATGTTCAATGATCTTGCTACGAAATATCCTGGCCAGTCTGATGCAAATGCCAAAATATCAACCGCATTTACAAAACTAGTGCAGGATCTAAATAACAAGGCTGATGTAAATACTATCATGACTGACGTTCATGTCCATATTCACCCTGTTATGATAAGTGCTTACAACATACAGGGCATTGATGGAACAACGACTAATACTGTGCCGGCCGTACCAGAATTCCCATTACCAGCTCTCTTGGCTGTAGTTTCAATTGCCGGTGTAGTTGTAACAACTAGATTCCGATCACGACTTGGATTTTAAATCTGTAAAACAATGACAAAAATAAATAAAATCATAATTCCTACTATTCTCTCACTAGTCATAGCTACCGTCATTTTTGTATCACCGATTTCTGTAAAACCAGCTGAAGCTCACATTGTAAAGGTTTATGGAAATTATATTGTGGAGGTAGGTTGGGATAATGAGCCGGCATATACTGGGTTGACAAATGGTGCACAGGTGATAATAAAACAGGGAAGTGGAGACAGTGCAACGCCTGTGATTAACGCACTACAAAACCTGCAGATTTCTGTCAAGTATGGTAGCGTGACAAAGCCACTTGACTTTCTTCCCAGCAGTGTTGTTGATGGACAATATCATGCAATACTTATTCCAACAAGAGTTGGAACTTATAGTCTTGTCTTAAAAGGAAGTGTAGGAAATCAGACAATTGCCGATGAAATATTATTGGATGATGTGAGCAGTATAGATACCTTGAACTTTCCACAATCTGCCGGTTCATCATCTAGCACATCTGTAAATATGGATCAGATGGGTACAGTGATAAATCAATTGACAAGTGATATAGAAGATGCAAAAAACAATGCCGATGCTGCATCTAAGAGTGTCTCAAATGTTGTACAATCCTTCCAACAAGTTAAAGATACTACTGATAAATTGTATATGATAAGTATGACTGGAATCGGAATAGGTATTGCAGGAATTGTGATTGCAGTAATTGCTGTTACACGAAACAAACAAAGCTAGTCTTTTTTTGAAATTATCTAATGCGCTATGTTATGCCTGAACTTGATCTACAAAAAATTAAACATGAAAAAGAAACAAAAACTAGTATGGCAGTGTGTTGCTTTCTAGACTTTGAACTCCAATGAATCTGCTTTGTGCTAGTACCTCTAACTTCATATAAAAACGCGTGTGACTAGGTTTTGTTAATCCTAGTCTATTTTATTTAGAATGATGTGTATTTTCATAACAAGGAAGTTTGGAGATTTGAGATGCAAAGGAATTTGTTATAGGTTTGCGGCAAAAAAGCCATTGGGAGGATATAGATTTGCAGTGGGGCAAAGGCCTTGCTCTGTATGTGGAATATTTGTAGATTCGTTATCTGTAGGAATAAGATGTCCTTGCTGTAATAACAAATTACGATTAAATTCAAGAAATACAAAGTCGAGAAAAAATAGGTTTAATCTAGGAGATTATACCATCTTGGAAAAAGCAAGCAACTTGATGAAATCTATCCGTGGTATACCAGAATCAGATCAAATGATAACATCTAAACTAGTTTTAAATAAGTAAAGAGACTATCGGAAGTTGATAAACATGGATACTCCAGATTCTCATGAAAAAGAAGAAAAGTCGGGAAATGAAAAAGAAATCAAGGTCGATGACAAAATGGTTCAAATAATAATTGACAGTTCACCAGATGTATCTCTTGATGATTTTCAAACAAATGACAAAAAAGTCTTATCATTACTAAACCAAGACAGTGATGTCAATGACAACCAGTATACATTCAATGGACTTGTACGAAAATTAGGAATTCATCAGCAAAGCTTGGCAAGATCCTTGCATAGGCTAGAGAACGCAGGGCTTGTGAAAAAAACAGATTACGGTTACAAGCTTACAAAAAACCTTGATTCTGTGCTTGTAAAAAAATCTAGGATTGATCTTGAAAATCTTTCCAAGGCCATGTCACATCACTGTGCTCAGTTTGAACAGATAATTCAACTATATCTCCCAACCGCTGTAAAAGTTGAAGATGTTGTAACCAAGTTACTTGGTAAATGGTTTGGCACGCTCCGATGGGTTGGCATGGTTGAGGGAGATGGGGGATGTATCTTACAGTGGGCAAGCAATGACAAGTATAATGTCAACCTCAAACTGGTCACAAGATATGCAGTTATAGAAAGCGATGCAGTGAAGCCAAAAGACAAATCTGAGGCAACTATAAATGCACACCGCATACTTGAACATATAGCAAAACTGATCAAAGAGGGCCAAGAAAGATACGATGGAAAGAGCCGATACAGCTCTTTTGACCTGTATAACTGACAGGTTACTAGCATTACTTTGGAATTTCATGACACAAAATATTATAAAATAACATGCTAATGTCTTGTATTGGATTCCAGTTTTGAACCGTACCGGTTAGCCGTCATTTCATACGTAGAACTTGTACTGATGAGGAGAGGGAACACAAATTATCATCTTGTATTGGCAAGGCTTGGATCTCTTTATGATTGCAAAATCGGAGACTGTTATGATCATCCACAATACCTGAAAACAGTACTCAAGGATGTGTATGGTGAGGAGTATACTTCTATCATATCTCAAATCAAATCATATCTTGGGGAATTGGCCGATGTTCAAGAGGTGATTGATTTTTTTAAAATTATGGAAACTTGACACAACCAACTGAGATCAGACTTTTATGTTACGGATGTATACTATACATGTGATTGCAGACAGTTCTAAAAAACATGGATTGCGAATTCTAAAGGGAGTGAAGATAGTACTCAAAAGTATTGTATTGGATTTTGAAGAACCAAAATCGTCCAAAAACCATAATTGAATTTGACCTGTCACATTATACCAACAGTTCAAGACTAGCCGCTTTTACTATGTTGAAACAGTATTGATATCTAGTCAGAAAAATGTTTTTAGTGAAAATGCAGACATTTACTATCTTTCAGGCTCTTGCTTCTAAAAACAACTAAAAGAATCCCTGAAATAACTAATGTCTACAAATAAAACATGGTACAAGATTTTCTAGGCGATCTTGGCAAGGCCGTCATCACACTACTTGTAGTAATTGATCCAATTGCCAGTATACCTATTATCATGGGTCTCACTGGTAAAATGGAAAGAAAACAAAGAACATCAATTTTAAACGTAACAATAATAACAGTTGCAATTCTACTCTTTGTTTTTGCATTTATTGGATCTTCGATTCTTTCAACATTTGGAATTTCAATATTCAGTTTTATGATTGCAGGAGGCGTGCTTTTATTCTTGGTATCCATTCAATTACTGACACACGGAGACTGGACATTTGGCAACCAAACCCTGCATGATGAATCCGGCGTTGTTCCATTAGCTTTTCCACTACTTGCAGGTCCTGGAGCACTGACTTTGGTAATACTATCCTTTGAAACCTATGGCATACTGATAACTGTACTTTCAATCATAATTGTACTGGGCATAACGTATGCAATATTGCGCTCAGTTGATCCAATCTACAAGCTTCTTGGAAAAAGGGGTTCATTGATAATAACAAGAATATTTGCAATCATAATAGCAGCTTTTGCAGTACAATTTGTAATTGATGGCATAAAGCAAGTATTTCATTGAAATCTCACACCAGTAACTTGGTTTTGTATGATTGGCCGATATTGGTTTGCTTTTTCTACATGTCAGTAGGGGGTATGAACTATAAGATTTTGGATACCGTGTCTTTAAGATCGCTTGCTGCTTTCTTACCTTTTGTATTTGTATTCAGATTGACATGATCCACAAGATCTTGAATTATTATCTCCATTGTGCTATCTAAAGCAGCTCTGACAGCTGTTATTTGCTGAACAATCTCCGGATAACCCTTTCCACCGTCAATCATTTTACTAATGCCTTTAACATGGCCTTCTATTCTTGCCAGTCTCTTCTTTACCTCGGGAAGTTTGTGGTGAGTCACGTTACAATGTTTCTTATCTGGGCGATATTTATCTAATCGGATGGTTTATCCAACCTATGAGGAAACCAGAATGTAAATTCCTATGGCTGCAATGACAAAGCCAACTATTGAATCGTTATACTTTTCTGGAATTTTTGTCAATGTTTTTGTAAATCCAACCGTACCAAGCTGAACTAGTAGCAAGAGTGTAATTATGGAAGATATGGCAAAAACAGCTGATAACTCTAGTGCAAAATAGAATCCGGCTGATATCGCAGAAAGGAAAATTGGAACTATGCTGGGATCTGGAGAAAGTGCGGCTCCTAATACTGCAAAATATCCAATACCTCAAGTTAGGTTATTGATATTTTTCTTTTCTTCATTCTCATGATGATGATCATGATGAGAATGATGATCATGATGATGAGTATTTTTCACTATGAGGGATCTAATTCTTATGACCAAACCTGCAATTAACATGACTATTCCTATTCCGGCATCAAGATATGATGAAATCAGATGAGAAAAAACAAGTCCGACAGCTACGACTCCAAGACCCATGGCAATAGACAGTACAACGTGTCCAACTGCAGTTACAAACGATACTCTGAAGATCTTTTTTGAAACCCATTTTTGATTTTTTGCAAGCATACAAAGTGTTAACCAATGGTCAGGGGCTGCCATGTGCAGTATCCCTACTATGGCTGATCCTATGATGTATGTAAGAGGGTTGATCATTCAAACACCTGTTTCTTATCGGCGATGGATAAACAACCCCTAAAAAGATTATCCACCCACCAAGGATAGGGCATAATAGATTAGGAGATCAACTCATATCAACACTTGATGCATAGAGCAGTCAGCTAATGTCCTTGTGATCATATCTGAATCTATTGAACATTTTTTGGTTTTAAAAAAAGAAAAATAGTGACTGGATTCTAGATTTTGTCTGTGCGTATCTTACGAAACGCTTTTCCAGGTTCAACTATTCCTGTTTCAACTATGGGTTTTTCCCCGAGAGATTTTTCAATTGCCTTTCTGCCGAGTTCTATGGCTTGGTCCAACTTCATATCCTTGTTGTACTCTTTTGTTATTACATCAAGTGCAATATCGGATGCCTGACCTATTGCAAACCCAGAACCTCTAAAAAAAGTCCCGCTTGGGTCTACTTGATACAACTGGATCCCAGTCTGGTCTTCGCCTACGATTATCACTGATGCGGCCTGTGGCCTTACTGCGTATGTTGTATAGTTGTGGAGAAAGCTACTGAGGTGCTTTGCTAGGGAATCTACGTCTATTGGTGTCTCATATGTAAGTCGATGTTTTTGTGATTCTAGCCGTAATGTGTCAATTAGCTGCAGAATGTCTCCAATGTATCCAGCACCTGTCGCACCAATATGGAAATCAATTGGAAATATTTTCTCAGAAGGCTCCATTAATGGGTGTGTTGGTTTTATCTGGCTTGCAATCATTGCAAAGTTTGGCGTCTTGATTCCAATGGTTGTAGAACCTCTACTTACAGCCTCCAGAGCACTGTCTACAAGAACAAGTCTTCCCTGTGGGCCATAAAATGGAAATCTGTTGCCATTTTGGTTTTCAGACATTTATGTCACTGCCTCCTTTTGCAAGTTCTGTATGGCCAAAATGTCTATGCCGTTTCCAGAACCTGGATCTCTCTCCATTGCGGCAGATACTGCACGTGATGCAATCTCGCTTGCTTGACTGTTTGTTATATTTTTGTTGTACAAGCTCTCAAGTACACCATATGCAATAGGAGAGCCCGACCCCGAAGATGCAAAATCTTCCTCGGTGATTGCTCCGCTCATATCTGCTGCAAAAACATGTGCGCCATCTCTGTCTACTCCTGCAACCAGTAATTCTACATAGTATGGTTGGTAGTTTCTAAGACCCGAATAGGCAATGTTTGCAATCAGTCTAGTAGCCTCTTTTATGGTCAAGGAGAACCCCCGCCTCAATTCTATGAGCCTTCGTTCTGCTTTTGCTACTTTGATGATGTGCTCTGCATCTGAGAGCTGTCCTGCAATTGCGACAGCCAGCGTATCATCTACCTTTGCAATTTTTTGTACTATTTTTGATCCGATGAAAAAGCCTTTGCTTGCTCTCTTGTCTGATCCTAGTACTATCCCGTCTTTTGTCTTAATTCCGACTATTGTTGTCATGGTGTTAACACGGCACTTGGGAATTAATTGACTAGTGATGATGAAAACTAGTCACTCTTAACAAATAAGGGTACTGTTACTTTATAGGTTGTTTAAGCCTCATTTTTAGGAATGAACAACCGATAAAGAAACATCGCCGTATTTTGGACACCGTTACATCTTAGGTCGATTTCAGGATTTTGGATTGACTGTTACGAAAGGGTGATTAGTTGTTACGTAAGGGAGATGGTTTCACAGCACTAAAATAATTTTATTGAGGAATAGACTTGGCTATTGTTTGAAGTTGTGCTAAGGAATTGGGTAAAATTTGAGGCTTATAGATAATAATTCTTCTTGGGGGAATGCGAGATCTCATTTTCACCTACAGGCAACTAGGCTAGAGACCCTTTCTTTAATAAAAGCAAAAATAATGGTTTACTTAAAATGTATTATGTTAATTTTTTCCTTTCATCAATTTGACCTTCCTACTTTTTTCGTAACTGAAACAGAAGATTTATAGCTCCGATTGTGGTAAATGAAATGGATCATAAATGCCACAGTTGGATGAGATCGGAGCATGGGCAAGTATATTTGGAATAATTCTTGGTATTATTGCAATTGCATTAACTATTGTAATTTATAGACGAACAGGAAATATACAGAAAAAACAATTAGAAAATGCAGAAGGTTTGTACGTGGTAAAAACGCAAGATTATTTGCGAAAAATCCAAAATCATTTTGATCAGATTTTTAAAACTATTGAAAAACGTAAATTGGATAATGATGAAGATAAACAACTAATCACACAAGAACTTAATCTCTACTTTAGAAAATATCATGGAGATATGATAAAATTATTACAGAATAGTGAAAGAAGTCTTGAATTATGGGTAAACCTAGATCATGTTGTAAGAGACAAATTTGATAAAGTGATTTCTAATTTTGATTGGTTAATTACAACGTTCTTTCCGTTGAACGTAGATAATGACGATATGCGGACAACAATCTGGACTACTGAATATAATATGTTTTTAGAAAAAAAATACGATATTGACAGCATATTGAAAAAAGAATTAAAGGCAGAAAATTAACCGATACCTAATACATCCTTACAAGTCTGTGTAATGAAAATCACCCAATGTCTTGGAGATGGATCAGCAGTGCATTCGTATCTCGCATCTTCGTACATGGTCATATGATGTGCATGTGTTGATTCAGTTTCCATTATTCCATTACAACGATAGATTGCCATAGTTGGGTCAAAAGAATCGGAGTCATCCAGATTCTGTTTGAAATCGGAACGTTTCGAAACACATCGGGGATCATTTTCCTTTCGATGCATGTTGTTTTCTTCTCTTTTTTCACCCTCATGATCATCTATCCGAATAAAATACCATACTACATCGGTCATGATGTTTTTATATTCAATTTTTTGAGAACCAGCTACTTTCATAGGAGGTCCGTCTCTTTTTATTTTATTTACTAATGCAAACATTTCTTTTGTTTTTATAGGAATAACAGAAATGTACGATATATCACCACTAAGAAATTGAACGATGATATCTCTTGCCTCATTTCTTAATTTTTCAGGTCCTCCTCCTATGATTATAATTTTATATTTAGATGAAATATAAAAAAAGAAATTTTGCCACGCATCTTCATAAGTGTATTCATCATTAGCCAGATTTAGTTTTCGAAAATACTGATGTTGAATGAATCCCATGGTACCATTTTCATCACTCTCATCAAAGTCTTTTATTATAGTCTGGAGTTTATCCAGATGATTTACGTTATTCTCTTTATACATTTTTAGAATTGGTCTTGTTATGGTTTTTTTAGTACCAAACTTTTCTCTTATTGTAGCTTTACTTGGTGCATATTCATATTTAAAAACCTGAATTGCCTTGACCAACTACAGTTAGGTTTTAAATCTTATATTTAAAAACGATCTCTAATTACAGTACACATTACTTCTAGATCAAATCTTCTTACAATTTGCAACTTCAAAGCATGTCTTATCTTAATTTAATTATTAATATGTAGGAATAAAATCTTTAAACTTCCGTAGATTTACTGCATCTTCCATTATTTCATTTCTAGTCTTTTCAATTTCATGTGATTGAATAAAAGTTCGTATTTCACTTACAAAAGAATTCCATGTCAAAAGATAATGTTTCTTTGTGTAAGGATTCCAATTATCTTTGATAATTAAATTTGGTTTGGTTTGAATTTCGTTACATGCGGGACAGTTATCCATTATTGTATCAGCATTGAGTTTGACCATTTCCATAGTTTCGCTGTGAGTAAGATGAACTTTTAGTTTAGGATGAAACCATTGAGAGTGTGCATGTTCCTTAGGTCGTCCAAATATGCCATCTTTGTCTAATCCTCTTACTGACGTTGAGATAGAGTCACTACACGCAACTAAAGTTGGATATGCGTGATATCCTGTTTCCAAATTGAAAAATAATCTTTCAGGATCACTTCTTTTAATCAGATCTACTTCTCTGAGTAAACCGACATAATTGTTGAATGCGGTATAATTGTTTGGCTGGAATAGATCAAGATTTTTTATTTTAATTATTGTTATTTTTGATGGATTATCAGTTATGTAATTAATTATTCCTTTAATTATTTTTGTTTCAGAAAGTGCTTCAAAAGCAAGAAGAAAATAAGTGGCTACTGAATCTACTTTTTTAATGGCTTTTGCTTTGTCGTTCACTGTTATTGTAGCTTGAAGCATCTCATCGGTATCATCAATCACAGGACATGATGGAATGAAGTAGTCGGCACCACATTTCTGTTCAATATCGAAATAATTAGCAATTAGCCTAACCAAGCTCGATGGATCATCATTCATTGAAGATAACCAAAATTTGCGATAACGAGCCGTTTTCCATAATTTGAAATCTTTTAGTTGTTCTTTTGTTATCGCTTTTTTCCCTCTAGTATTAACTTCTCTAGCATATTGTTTTACTAACAAAGGGGTAAGATCGCTTTCTAGAATATCTTTGAACCGCCATTCGTATTTCATGTATTCAGTATATGGGTCTACACCGATGACAGTATTTTGTAGGAAACTATTTGAAACAGGATTTAAATTCATATCTAGTTGTTTTTCAGATGTTCGGATTAATGGGGCAATAGTTTTTTCTGCTACAAAATATGGAATAGTGATTGAACCTAAATGCTCTGTCTTGTAATTCAATCTTAAATTATAAAATAATTCATAATCTGAATGACTCTTAAGTTGAACACAAAAATTTGGAGTTTCGAGTACTTTTCGTCTTATAGTACTTTTTGTAATACGAGCACATCTATCACGCTCTACTTCTTTAATTGAAATTTCGCTAGGGTTTTGGCTCACTTTCCATCGCCTTTGCTGAAAAAGAATGCAATTGTTCTATAAAAGAGATAAGATTAATTCCTTTGATCATGATCGCACCTTTTACAACCTCGCCTTTTAGAGGATCTAATTCAATTTCTTTAACATAGAAATATTTTCCACCTTCATTTTCAACTACTGAAAAAGTGTATGTAGTATTTCCTTTTTGTTTATGAAACTGTTTTTCTTCCTTAATGACGCCTATAGGATAATAAAAGGCAATTTTAACATCGCCCATCTCTTTTGTTACTTTTCTAGCTTCACGTAAAGCCACAAGTTTTTCAAGATGTTTAGCTACCGTCGGTCTCGACATTTCTAGGTCTTTACATATTTGTGAAATTGATATTCCTTCAGAATTGTTGTTTAAAACTTGAGTTATTGCATTAACTACAGTTTCCGATTTTTTATCCGGAGCAAATTTGAGCATTTCATTTCTTTCTAATTTGTAGATTTTTTCTGTTTGCATTGTTACTATACATAGTTACATGGTACTATAAATATGTATAGTAACTATATATAGTTCTTAGCCCTGATAAGAGGGATGATTACTATTGATAGCTACAATCAACACATTATGCCTTTACATGCTTTCTTTTTTCGATAATGACCGCTTTTCCTTCTATTCTAGCAATCAACTCCTCACTCGGTTCAAAAGGAAATGCACTATCCGTTACAAAGTCACTTGGTAGATTGATGCTATGCCTTGATCCTACCTTGTATATTTTGATCTTAGTCTCATTCACCATGTACATACATCAGTATATCATATCGTATATAAAAATTTATATACATACGGTGGTATATACTAAGGTATGATAGACAATTCAAGAAATGAAAAAGGAATCCAAATCCTTTCTGAGGGAAGCCACATCAGAAAGATAACAAAGAATCACTATTCAGTAGATTCACAATCACAAAACAAGACTTACAGTATAAGAAAACTTCAAGATTCTGACACATGGACTTGCGACTGTCCTGATTTCCTATACAACCTAACAAGAAAGGACGATAAGAGATGCAAGCATATCATAAGTTGCCAATTACTTGTAAATACAGTACAGAATGAAAAGAAAATTGAACGAGTCGAAAGGGCAAAGATATGCCAAAGATGCTATTCAAGCACCATAATAAGAAATGGATTTAGAATTGTCAAAAACGGTACAAAGCGACAGAGATATTCTTGTCTACAATGCAACTACAAATTCACTCTAGGTGAGAATGGCTTCTCAAAGGTAAGTTCAGATCCAAAAATAATCACAGAAGCGTTGAACCTCTTTCTATCTGGGATGTCTTATAGAAACATTGCAAGGCATATCAAGTCAGTCCATGACATGTCGATTAGTCATGTTGCAATAAACCGATGGATGAGAAAATACATGGATATAATCAAGGAATATGTTGAAACTCTTAATCCACTAGTAAGCGATGTATGGTCACTAGATGAAATGATGCTCAACGTAAAAGATACTCAAAAAACTGGAAAAGGCTTCTATGATTGGGTATGGACTATCATAGATCCAAAAACGAGATTTGTAATTGCTACAGAAGTATCAAAGAAACGCAAGGTAGAAGATGCAAGAAATATCATAGCAAAGGGAAAAAAGGTTTCAAACCCAAGTTATGTAATTACAGATTCGCTCAACTCCTACCAGCAAGCAATCAGAACAGAACTTGATGCAAGAAAGACAGCACATATCAAGACAAAATCCCTCTCAGATGGCTTTCAAAACAGACCTATTGAGAGATACCATAATGAAATCAGAGAGAAACTAAAGACTAGACGTGGTTTGGGAAATGATGAATCTGCTCAAAAATTTGCAGAAGCATACATGACATATCACAACTATGTCAGACCTCATGAAGGGTTAGGAAATATCACTCCTGCCGAAGCCTCAGGAATCAATCTAAACTTGGGACATGACAAGATCAAGGATCTAATCACCAAAAGTGTAGAATCTAAAAGTAACTTTGCAGTTCAACTAGGAAAAAGAATTGATAAAGTAAACATTGTGAACGAGAAGGATTCCATCAAGGTAACATGCAAGGGATGGATGGAAAAACAGACTTGGAGAGAGATTAACGACATTCTAAAACTGAGTGGTTTTAACTGGCTGTCCAATGGAAAGGATAGTTGTTGGCTAAAACTACTCTCCTAAATTTATTCACTTAATTTTTGCATGAATTTTACTAAACGTTGATCATCATCCACAATACCGCCAAATTCTTTTCTGATCTTTTCCACTATCGAGATATAGTCATGGTCGAACACTTCCTTGAGGGCAAAGTTCAAGACATCAGGGTTTTTGTAACAGTCAGAAAAATTAAGGTTGTGGGCTTCAAGTATATTGCTTATTTTGGCATGAGCATCAAACCCGATATTCATGAGAATTTTTTCAACAATTGAGGCTACGACGTCCCCCAACATTTCATCGCTATCCATAACTCTCCCCATTCATCTAAAAGGTATTCGACCTCTATTAATTGAATATTGTATGGAGTGATTTTTTGAACAAGCTAAAGCTATTCAGTAACCGAAGGAACAGTCATCCTCCCAAGATTTACTAGTGTATAAATTCACTATCTCCCTAACGTAACACCCAATCACCCTTTCGTAACAGTCCATCCAAAATCCTGAAATCAACCTAAGATGTAACGGTGTCGTATTTTGGACTCTGTTCAATCTTAGGGGTTTTTCTTTGTGATGTTCAATTAGGGGTTTGAAGTGTTAATTTAGGGAGATGATTAATGGATAACCTTAATTCAAAATACAAGTAAAACTATACTGCTGATTGAAAAAGATTTGTAAAATATGACACTGGTAATTCCTCGGATGATCAACATGACCCCTAACCAACAAACTTACTATTTATGTCGATCCAGTCCCAAATTATGCACTTGGCTATTGCATCAAATACAATAAGCGATGCAACTAAAGCTTGGGAGGATACGAATCTAGGTGTAGCGTAATATCATGACCATCTGTGAAGGCGACCAGTGCATTTGCTAATATAATGATTTTTATCGGCGTGCGAATTTGGGAATCCAACCTAGCTTCTTTATCTTCTCATTAGAAAGTCCAGACTTATTGCCCTTTATGGATTGAGCCATGTCTTCAAGTGTAGGGTTTATCTTCGGGAGAAGTTCGCTGAGTGGCATGTTAGAGGTGCTGTCATCTGCACATACGTTGTAGATTTCATACCTAGGAATGTCTGTCTCTAAAAGCAATCTAAATGCTTTTGTCAAATCCCGTACATCCACATACGCGAAAGTGTTGAACTTATCGAGAGGGAATCCCCTCCCCGCAATGAATCCCTTGTGACCCGTGTAATCCTCCGGCTTGACTATCCATGGCGGACGAATGACTGACGTGCTCATGATGCCCTTATCCGAGAAGCTCTGTGCTATCTCCTCGTTAACCTTCTTGGAAAGTCCGTAGGGGTCTTGGGGGCGCAGAGGATGATTCTCGTCTATGGGAAGATAGTTCGGCAGGAATTCTTTCTCTCCGAAGAAGAAGCCATATGCCGCTTCGCTGCTAGTCGAGATAACTTTTTTAATGCCTAATTTTCTTGCTGCTTCGTGGACATTGAACGTTCCCGTTACGTTGGATTTGAACACAAGCTCGGGAGGATCGTAGGCGGGAGAGGAAATCGCCGCGACATGAATCACTGCATCCCCCCCCCCCCCCTTCAAAGATTCAAGACAGTTCTCAATATTCATATAATCTCCAACATGTGATTCAACGTCAGGATTCGCTACTCTGTCGAACACCAACACGTCATGGTCGTATTTCAATTCATTGACAAGGTACGAGCCGAGAAATCCGGCTCCGCCCACTATAACAACTTTCATATCAATACTAATGCCTCTTTTGGAGTATTTGAGTAAAGTATTTCTTTTAATTGCTCAAGACTGCGGACGCCGATTATGACCGAATCGACGAGAGGATTGGAAAGTACCCATCCTATAGCTAATTGTGATGGAGTGATGCTAAACTTCTGGGCTATTTTTGCTACTTTCTTTCCCATTTTTATATTCTCTGGTGTTATTTTGGGGATGAATCCTGCTTCACGAGGATTAGCACCAGAAAATTGTGCCGCACGCATTCCTTCTCTCACTCCCTCGGAATACTTGCCCGTTAGGATTCCACCTGCAAGGGGGCTATATGTTGCAATCTTGATTCCTTCTTTCTTCGCCAAAGGAAACAGAACATTCTCTGCACCACGTTCTATTAAATTATAGACGGACTGGATTGTCCCGAATCGAGTGATGTGATTTTTCTTTGATATGTCAAGCGACTCTTCCAATTGTTCTGCGGAGAAGTTTGAACAACCAACTGACAATATCTTTCCCTCAAATATCATTTTGTCGAAGGTTTTGAGCGTCTCTTCCAATGGGACCATCTTGTCCCAATTATGGGCATAGTACACGTCCACATAGTTCGTCTGTAACCGTCTCAGGGAATCTTCTATTGCCTCCTCCATATGTCTACGCGAGAGACCGGAACCCATTGGTGCCGGGTTGCCGACTTTGGTAGAAAGAATCACATTGTCTCTCCTTCCTTTCAACGCTTTCCCTACAATCTCCTCTGATCCGTAGGAGTTTGCGGTATCTATCGCTTTGATACCTTGGGAGAGAGCATAATCTATTATTTCCAGAGCCTCTGTCTCAGGAACAGCGGAGCCGAAGTTCGCAGTACCAAGAACAAGTCTATCCTTCATATGTTTTGTATGTGCTTCCGCTACTAATTCCTTTTTCGTAGTCTTCTACCATCCTGTTACGCTTTACTTGCTCTTCTTCAAGGAGAGTGTTGGTGGTGCTGCTTGATTGATTTCATAGCTATTTAGATCGTACCACCCGAACTTTTACCAGTGTCATATTTTACAAATCTTTTTCAATCAGCAGTATAGTTTTTACTTGTATTTTGAATTAAGGTTATCCATTAATCATCTCCCTAAATTAACACTTCAAACCCCTAATTGAACATCACAAAGAAAAACCCCTAAGATTGAACAGAGTCGTATTTTGAGTGGTGTAATTTGAAGACTGTAAGAGTGTGTTAACTGGATAATCGTTGTAGATTGTTTGGTTATAATCATTTAATGTTACTATGAATTTAGTATCGTTATAGTCAACCATTGTTGTTCTTGTATGGTTTGAGCTAATAGTTGGTACAAAATTTATTGCTACATGTATTACCCAACTATCAGAATAACCACTTCCAGGAAATTTCTTTTCCAGTTTAGAGCATGAATCTGATTGATCTTTTGAAAATACAGGATTTACTGTAACATACTCTTGTGCAAAGACTTGAAATGGTGAAAAGAAAACAAACACAAATGATATTATGATTATTGCAAAATACATTTTCATTTTGTATTTGTACTGGAGAGGCATAGTTTAAAAAACTGGTGTAGAATTTACCCTCTTTTTATTTGACATAAAGATGCTTACAAACACTGGTACCAGAATCACTTGTCTTGCAATGGCAATCCACTGGACTGGGCTTGATATATCCCATGAAGCTAGACCTGCTCCTTGAAATGCAGGCAAGAGTAGAATTATCAATGCATCCAAAGTACTTGCAACAATAAAAAGCAGATATCTTGTTTGGACTAGAGCAAAAAAAGGAAGCAAGAGAATCATGTATTGTGGCGGAAACTTGTAGCTTGTCAATACAAATGCAAGAAGAGCTAAAAAGCATGCCTGCCAAACATTGAATCTTTTTTTAGAATAGATGATAGCAAGCAAAGCCGCAAGCAATCCTAGCGATACATATTGCCTTTCTGGAAATTCAGTACCAAAGATCACAAGCCAGCTGTCTTCAGCATGCCAGGAATTTTGAAACGCATATGAATATAGAAAGCCTCCAAAGTTTTTTAACATAAAGTAGATGTTTGGTCCAAGCCATGCCAAAAACGCAACACAGAGAAATCCTGCCTTTTGTTTCCAAGATTTGAATTCCCGCAAGATAAACGGAACGCATACAATTGGTATGATTCTTGTTGCAATTGCCAGTCCCATAAATCCGCCAGAAATATACGCCTTGTTTTTCTGGCAACAATATATTGATAGTAATAACAGTCCAATTCCTATCCAATCAAAACTGTAAATTGAATAAACAACAAAAACAGGTGTCAAAATTACATAGTAGATTATCTTGTTTCTTGGCTGGTTTGTGATTAGAAGAATCTTGTCAAGAACACATACGCTAACTAGAACAAACCCGAGTGTTATCAGAGATATTGTGATATAATATCCCAAAATATTGTGCCATTGAGCGGACAGATACAACACAAGACCAGAAATTGCAGGATATTCTAGGTTGTAATCTGTATATGGTACCTGATATCCGTGTATCTCAGGTCTTGAAGTCCAAAAATATGATACATCATCATATACTTTTGATGGCAAAAGTGGATAGTGTAGAAGAAACGATAACAAGAAAGTTATAACTGCAATTATTATAACATGCTTGAAACTGAGAACTTTCATTTAGTTGAATTTACAATCTTTACACTCGTTACTAAATGATTTTGCTAGATTGATAACAAAAAGAGTTTGGAGGTGGTTTTCATTTTTCTTCTCCAACAAGTAACTTGATTTCATCTTTATAGTATGTAAGACCGGCTTGTGGACCTAAATGGTTGCTAAGAATTGTGATGTCATTTTCTGCATAAGTACCACCATACCTTGTTGGGATTTTCTCATAGATTTCTTCATTCCCATCAGAGAATTTGATATCAACTGTTGTCATGCCTCCAGATATGGTTTTCATCAATCCGTCTGGAAAACTAAATGTGACATTTTGAAACTTGATTGACTCTCCAGATTGTAATTGATCAATGGTGTGCTCAAGTGTAAGCTGATAAAAAGTTTGGTTGTTTATAGAAACCATGGTTCTGTCTTGTTTATCTATTCCTGCATAAGAAGAGTTTGTAAGTACAATCTTTGGATTCATACGTGGATCAAAATGTGGTTTAATCCATCCAAGGTGTTCAAGTCTTGACAGTGTGGAAGGTTTGACACATGAAACGGTCTTGTTGTCAGGATGCAGTATTTTATCAAATCCGTCATCGCATTTGATTTCATTTGTAGACATTCCAATGTTAATTTGTTTTAGCGGTGGCCAGTTTGCAATTGTTTGAGTATTACAAGATTGTGGTATGTTGTCACCATGAAGTGGGAAGCTTGTAGATAAAAGATAAAACCATGCCAAATCTATCTTGTGATCTCCTGAAAATGGAATAGAATACTCAAAGAAACAATCGGTAGTTTTTGTATCAGGTTTAAAGTGCTGTACTTTTACAAGATCATACGCGTCTACTAGTACGATTGGCGATGTATCTCCGTATTGTGGCCCCTGTTTAGGCTGATTTGTATATGGATAGTTGCGTGGAAATTTGATATCAAGTGTTGCGTTACCAGTGCTGTGAACCTCTGCTGAAAGTATCCCTCGTTGGCCCTTAAACTCGCTTACAGTTCCGTTTGTTATCTTGTATTGAAAGACAAAGATCTGAGTAGGTTTTTTTGGAAATGAATTATCAAAGCTTCCTAACATATAGTAATTATTCCAATTTTCTGCGTTGTTATACACAGTATCCTGTACACCAATCTCAATTTTCTTAGAAGTTTGTGAAGACAAGAGAGGAATGTTTATCGTATAATAGCATAGATTACAGGTTGTGGTTTCATTTTTTGGGTTGTGCTCTTCAATCTTGGCATCTGCTTTCTTTCCATCAATTGTTACTGTAGTATCTGTCAAAAGTGCCCTTGGAACCAGTACATTTAGAACTGTTTCGTTTTTCCACAGACCATCAGCAATCATGGTAATTTTCTTTTTTTGTTCGTCATATTTTTCTGACAGGCATACACCCTCACCATAATTTGCAGTGATTACGTATCCTGTTCCATTAATTGTTGATGCGTTTAACAAGTCAGCATTTCCAGCATTTCCCAAGTTGTATCCGCCCCATGAATTTTTAAGACCGCATGTTGTTGGTTCGTCACACACTACATTGAAATTGAATTTTTGTCCTGTTTCCGGATCTCTTGTATCTCCAACGCTGATCAATGGACATCCAAGATATGCTGATATCTTGAAGTATTTGCCATGATACTTGCATGCTTGAATTGGCGTATTTTGTATGTCTAATGCTTGCGTTATGATGCCATTTATGACGTTGCAACCATTTTCAGAAATGGTTCCGTCTATGACTACATGCGGAATCGCATTATCAGCAAATACAAGATTATTTGTGATTATGATACATGCACTGACAATTACAATTATGAAATAGTATGGAGTTTTCATTTTAATTATTTATAACTTGTACCGTATACAATATTAAAAATTGCTCTGTCGACTAACTCCTAAACTAATCAAGATATCGCCATAATGGTGTCTTCTATCACATGCTCACGAACTTGTTATACAATGCTACCTTCAGCTGCAACTCCTTTTCCATGTTCTGCCGCTTGTGAGCCATCACGTGCTCACCAAAGATCTCTTCAGTACGGAGAAGATATATTCTGCTATCCATCGCTTTCCATCGCTCACACTGTCCTTCCAGTAATTGTGCCTTTCAATCTGTGATATCATAGATACTTTCCTCTGATAGCAACACCTGCTGGTAACTGGTCAGAGGTACTCTGATCCAAAGCTTGTCTGGTACAGAAAATTAGATCAGAAAATCAGTTAGAAGCGGAGTTAGTCGACAAAGAAAAAACTATTGTGGAATAGCATACAATGTCGCATGATACCATATTATACGAGTGAGAGATTTTTCATATCAAGAATATTTCAAAAGTTATAAGTGCAAAGAAAAGAATGAAAACATGTCTAAAAAGAATAAAGAAAAAGAAGACTTTCTAGATGAACCTTCTGAGAACAATGATGATACAGACGAATTCTTGGATGACGAATTTGAAGAAGAATTGGATTCTGAAAAATCTTGAATTACATCAAATAGGACAATCACTTAAAAGTAAGAAATGACTATCACAAATAATGAATGATGCCCAGCATAATTCTCAGATTGAAACGATTGCCGCAATCATAGTTAAAGACGGGATCTCGTTGGATGAGCAAGAGGAAAAAAAATTAAAAAAATATCACGACTTGGTAAAAAAACAATTTCATTTGCAAGATGAGCTTGCAATAGAGTTGGTAAATGAAGCATTTTTGTATCTAAAGCTCAAGGGTGCAGAATCTGCAGATCCTCTTCAACATGGAGATCAGTTTGGTGCAGGATTCAGCTAAGAGAGATCGTACGTTTTCTAGGCAAACTTGAGGCGGGTTTTTGTAGATATTGCAACTATTGAAATTATTGCCATAATAAGCACCACGGAGGATAATGCACCAAACTCTGGAACCACCTGTGTACCAATCACCTCTACCTGTTCAGTGTTTTTTGGAATAAACACGGTTATTGTTCTGTCAGTACTAGTTTTGTGTTCTGTAAAATCAGTGTCTGCACCATCCACTAGAACAAAGAACTGATCATCGTTTGTACCATTTTTTGCATCAATTAGTGCTCTTGGAAGAGTCAGAGTCAGGTTTCCATCATCAGATGATTGAAGAAACACCACAAGAGATGTATCTGAAGAACTAATTGACATGTCACTGACTATTGCACCCGTTATGGAATACGGCACCTGAAATGACTGCCCACTTTGTGCATCTTTTATCAAATATTGCGATGATGTTTGCGCAAAGACTGGTGCAACACCCATTGAAAAGACAAGGCAAATAATTATAACATAAGAGTATGATTGCATAGATTCTTTTTTACCAAGCATTATTTGACCTTTGCTAGGGATGGATATTGTTTAGAGAGTTGAAAAGCAAATATCATGTACAGAGAGATTTGTCAAGTTTATTTTTGAGAAAACAGGTCATTTTCTTTTTAATTCCAGTGTTATTATTTTGCATCATTGTTTCAGATAATCAAGTGTCAGCATATGTACAAAATAACCAAGTGTCAATCATCAATGTCAGATATGCAAACAATACATCGACAGGATACACCGTTCTTGTAAACAATGGCCAGAACTATACAGTTTTCCAACAACATTCATGGACGACAGATAATGGCAGATACAATTTGTATTCGTACTCCATTGATAACAGTCAGGCAGTTCCAATCAACAGGACAGCCGGTGGAAATTTCACCCTGAATGTAATCGCTGACAGAAATCACTCCCTGACATTTTTTGCAGTACACCAATTTGAAATAGCTATACATGGAGATAACAATGTAACTTTTGTTCCACCATCTCCCACAGGCGACAGCTGGTTTGATGTTGGCACACATGTACAATTTGTGGTACCTCATGTGATACAATCCGACAATCAATATACAAGACAGATACTTGACGGATGGTCACTTGATAACCCAGACATAAACGTCATCCCAAGGCAGGAATCAGGCATTTTCATGTCCCCCCAAATCCACATGTCTAGTATGCACGAGATTGGTCTAGAGTACAAGACCCAATATTACATCAAGGTCATTTCAAATTTCGGACGGGTATTGGGAACAGGATGGTATGATTCAGGTGCGATCGTAGATGTAAGTGTCATTCCAGGAAACAACATTCTTGTAAACCACGTATTTTCGGGGTGGCAAGGAACTGTCATAGGAAATTCGGATCACGAGTCTGTAGAGACAATAGCGGACTCACCAAAGGTTATGGTGGCCAACTGGTCTGAGGATTATACCAATGTCTCCATAATTAGCATAGTCATAGTTGCAGTTTTAGTTTCGCTGACAATTTACCAAAAAAGGAAACCTCTTTCTAAAACATGATTGGAATTCGAGCGAGAACTTAAAACCATCAGTTTCAATTACCAACATGTTGCTACAGAATCAGGATCCAGTAGCCCTACGTGAAGAGATTCAAAGAATCATGGTAGCTAATGGCTTTAAGCGAGAGTGTTACTCCAAGATCCTAGATTATACAATAAACCTATTCGAATCAAAGGGTCTCGGTATAGAGTATTATGGATACCACAATATTATTCACGAATTAGAAGTGACCTATGTCACGCTGCTTGCAGCCCAGTCCGAGAACACCAGAAGTATTCTAAGACCCGAAGACTTTCCATATCTTTTTGTTGCATCACTATTCCATGATTATGATCCGCAAAAAAAGGTGGACAAGCCACATGAAGAGGACGCTGTAAAATTTGTCATGACAGACGAGAAATTAGATTCTTTATTAAGAGATGCAAGCATTGATAAGAATTTGATTGCAGTACTAATCCATAGAACCACATACCCTTGGAGTGGAGAGATAAAAGAGGCCACAGAGAAAAAAATCGAAGATTGTCTTAACTTGTCAGAAATTACAAGAGACGACAAAGACAAGAGAGAGCATTTTAAGAAGGTAGGTTGGTTTCTCTCAGTTACAGACAGGATAGCAGGATATACTCTTGGCGACTTTGCAAAAGCACTAGAGATGGCACAAAAAAACGCCCACGCATTGGCATGGCATCCATATTACATTGTCAGAAGATCTGTTGCATATTTCGAGGATCTACTCAATAATGATGCAGAGATGTATCAGAGCGTCCTGCAGTCACTTCCAAAAGACATGAGAAAACATTTTACAAACAATGTACTATCATTTATGAAACTACGGGAACAAGAAATAGAGATTGAGGGATCTCTAGTTTATGACAATACCAAATTTTTTGCAGTAATAGAACCCATGTCAAACAGACAAGAACACGGATTCGTAGACATATTATCAGAGATACATAAACAGTTGCCAAAGCCACTTCAATTCAAAAAAGATGAGTTTGTAGAATCAGTCATGGCAAAAGATACCATACTTAATACACTAAGGCTTGGAAGTGACGATGGTCCAGTCATAGGATTCACAAAAGGAGGGCCCTTGGAAACATACAAGCTCAGACCAGAGATAAATGACGTAAACTATGGACTCAAAAATACTGCATTTATGGAACCACTCGCAATCAGAATGGGATATTGGGGACAGAGAGGTGGAAGAGAAATGAGATTGTTGTTTAATATGCAGGTACAGTCAAAGGGATACAAGTATCTCACAAGCTTTGCATTACGCGATGTAATTGCAAGCAGAATTGAAAGAAACGAGCAGATTGAATTTGTAAAACAATTTGACCCAGAGCGCTGGGATTATTATCGTGTAGTTTTACAATAGCTACTTTGAAATTTTTCTAGACATGATGAACTTGGCAAGATGTATTGAACCAATAAATGGCCATGACGACAACAATACCAAGAATCCAAGCCAGACAACCATGCCATAATTAAAGTAATTTGCAACCAGATTCAAGGGAAATACGTAAGATATCAAACTATCAGATACAAAGCCTGACAGCATGGGTTGCAGATAGGTTTGACATGCGTTCCATCCTACAAATACGGTAAAAAAGAACAAGACAGCCTTTCTTCCCACATATTTTTCAAATCCTTTTCTTTGCATTTGCTGAATTTTTTGATGTAACTCCTTTATTTCATCTGACAATCGGCCTATCACAAGTTCAGTATTTTGCTGATAGGAATCTTTTGGACTGAGGTATAGTGGCACCATCATTTGTAGATAATTTTGATCAGAGTCTGTAAGTGGTCTGCCCTTTTGCAGCAGATCAAGAAGATATTCTAGTCTACCCCGGTCGCCTTTACCAAGAAGTAAGATTTGTTGGATTGCTCCAATTAGATCATCTGACAACAGTTTGGACAAAAGTTTACCCAGATAAAAGCGATAGCACTTCAAGAAAATTTGTATCGTTGCCATTCCCGCGAGTTCGAAAGGGGTTTTATTCATCTAGTTTAGTTCTGTGTTGTTTTCTCATCGATTTAGTTCATGATTTTTGAGTGCCAACAACCGAATCAGTCTATTCTTTACCCATAATTCCGTCAAAAAGTATTAAGACTAGCCACAAGATGCTTTTTTAACTCTCCATCCACGTACGTTTGGCCATCTACAAATGGACTAGTAACATGTCCAAATCAATCAAATACAATCCAAAAAAACCTATTGTAGAAAAAACCCTACAGGTTTACTTGATTGTAATTACAGCGTTCGGTGGTGATGACGGATTGACCACTGTAACATGTACCACTGCGGCATCTTTTCCAAATGAATTGCTCACTGTATTAGAGAATGTCATATCCATTGACTGACCAAGTGGTACATCAGGGGCAGTAAAGACTGGTTTTGCAGTGTTTGCATAAAGTAACTGTACTGGTTCACCCGAGATTTGCATCCAAGAGAATTGCAAGTATCCACCTGTACTGTTTGTACCATCAAGTTGTACTTGACTTGCAGTATTAACTACTTGGTCTGGACCTGCATTTGCGACCGGTGGATTACCTGGTTCTGGGTATGCGGCATAAACATATTGTTCACAGTTCCCTACAATTGAACCACCTTGATTAAGTGTTAATTGAAATGCAAATACACTTCCACCTGAACCAGATGGCAGGGATACTGTTGGTGAAACATCTGTTGTAGATGAAATTTGAAGTGGCATTCCAGAGACTTGGTTCCATTGATATGTCAATGGAGCATTAGATGGGTTGTCAATTGATTCTGCAAGAGTTGCACTACCGCCCTCATGTGATCTAATTATTGGACCGCAGCTCAGTGATGCAAGCTTGTACGCAGATGCACTGATGACATGAACTAAAACAGAATCAGAGCCTACACCACCATATGGATCAGTTGCAGTAATTGTAAAGTGCAAAGTGGAGTTATTACCAGAATTAATCACAGGTGCGGTAAATAGAGTGGTAAGATCAGTTGGGTTAGACAAGGTTACATTAGATCCAGCATCCTGAGTCCACGCATAAGTCATGTTGTCACCATCTGGATCAGTGGCAGATGCCATCAAAGTCATAGGACTTCCTTCCATCACGGTCAATTCATGATCAGTGGTTACCACTGGAGGATGATTTATGTGAATAACATGTAATGTAAATGCAGTAATACTTGTAAGTCCCTGAGGATTTGTCACAATTAACGAAAACTTGAGATCTTTTACCTGACCTGGATCAACTGCCGGAGTTGTAAAAGTAATATCAGCATCAGAGGTAGATGACAGAGTTACAGGTTCACCAGACAACTGCTGCCAATGGTATGAAATAGCTTGAAAGTGTGGATCAGTCGAGTCTGCACCAGACAATGTAATACTTGTTTGTTCATTTACGGTAGCCTCGCTAGTTTTGGTTGTTCCAGTTGCAGCATATGCTGATACTGAAGATATTGTCAAGGAGAGCAACATAACTGCCAATACTGAGAAAAGTACTTTGGAATTCAACTTGTGTGTTCTAAATTTTCGAATATTAAAAACCTTTCTGTTAAATGATTTGTTAGCTAGGATCGCTAAGAAAGTTGGCAACAAATTTTATCTTAAAATTGATTTTTGAGCTCAAAATGATCCATTTTTGATCCAAAAATGAGCAAGACGGTTTTTAGGATCTTTACAAATCAGACTTTTAACAAAACGAATACTCTTTTTCCAGTTAAAAAATTCCTTTCGTGACAAATCAAGGCAAATTATGAATAAAAATGAAGATGTGAAAATTTTACTTGTTCCACATTTTTTGCCAAGTTTCGGCAAATTTATTCATCACATCACCATATGCTTTCATTTGATCCATTCCAGATTGACTAAATGATTTTTGCCAGTTGGTACCAAATTGTTTGAATGTCTCAATTCCTGCTTGGCTCATTGATTTCTGCCAGTTTTCAGTAAATTGACTCATGGTTTTATCACTAGATTCTTTGAGTGCTTTTGCCATGACATCATTATATTTGGACTGGACATCATTGGTTGCCTTTTGAAGTGTTTCAAATGCGTGCATCCATGTCTTGAGCGATTTATTATATTCAAGCCACATCTTGTCCCAATCTTTGGGAGCAGATTCTTTTGACATGATACCATATGGTCATATCACTTGATAAGATTATTGATGGCTATCATATGTAAAGTTAAAAAATACACGCCCAGATAGAAACACACCAATTATTCAAGACATCAGACAGTTTAGAAAATAGACTGACCGTTATTTTTTTTGAAGTTTTTGCTCTTTTTTGAAATCATACATTCCAATACCAATTCCAACAACAAATGCAATAATACCAGTTGCTACCATGCCCACTGCTAGGTGCACAATGTTACACTTCATCCCATATGACGTATTGCAGCTATTACCTAAGAACGGATCCTCACCTATTACAGCGTTGATTCTCACTGACCTACTTCCAGTATCAAGTATTTTGAGATCATATGCTCCACCCTGAGGACTTCTTTGTATAATATGATATAGAAAACCATCACTGCTGTCTTTCTCAAAAGTCATACCATTTGGGTCAATACCTTCTAGCTTGACAGAACCAGATGAGGGTATGACATGCACTATAATGACATTATGTTCTTGGAGATGTGATGACGCTATCGTAGAATTGACGAATTGATTTGGAAGAATTTCCTTGTCTGCAAATATACTAGATGTGGTTCCCATTACAGATTCCACGGATCGGTATGATGTATCGAAAAGATTGGCACCTATCACTACTACAATCAATCCAATTGCTGCAATTACAGGACCGCGTGCCAGGGATAGTTTTGCCAAGTGTTAAAAACTTTCAAAGCACCTTATAAGAAACTTGCAGTAAGAGTCGTACGCGTATATGGTGTAAAAATGATTCGTGTGTATCCTCTATCTCAATGTTTATGACGACCATTTACAGTACCAGATAACGTTTGAAGAAAATTATCATAGTTTCGATGATTGTAATATGTTTTCTCATAATGCCTCAAAATGCATTTTCAACATCATCTCCCATACAGCTTAACAAAAAAATATTCAGTTGGACTGACCGGGTATACATTACAATTTATGCACCGGATTTTAATTCAGATCCTAACATAATTGATGAGATAGGTGTTACTGCGGATGATAAGATAACTGTCTCTACAAGCGGTCACAGCATACCATATCGTTTGGTTGAAACAGGTCCAAACACGGGAATATTTAGTGGATATGTTACACTTACTGGTGATCCAGCATTGAAGGGATCAACAGGCGTAGACGGTCAGGGTACAAATCCTACTGGAATCCAATCAACGTGCAGCCCCACATGCGGTCCTACAAACGGGTTTCTCCCAAGCAGTAATAATGATGGAGTTACGGTCTCGTTTGAGTACAACCGTAATGAAGTTGTAACAGGATCTGGTACAATCAGTTGGAATCAAGGCAGCATACAATGGTTACAATCAAGTTATCCGGTAAATAGTCAGGCAATAGTACAGATAACAGATCCTGACATGAATCTCAACCCAGGTGCAATTGACAAATTTGATACAAGTGTTTGGTCAGACTCGGATTCAGGAGGCATCAATCTAACAATGACTGAAACAGGTCCAAACACGGGAATATTTCAGGGAACGGTGTATCTTACCACCGATTTGAGATCAGCAGGAAGTAGATTACATGTATCACCCGGCGATACCATAACTGCAGAATATACAGACAATACCCTTCCACTGCCATATTCACCATCGGACCAATTGCGTCTTACTGCAACAACAACTGCAGGTACGGTTCTTGCTCCACTTGAGCAAGCAGCTTTGAGCAATGCAAGAATTGTAGACTCGACTGGAAAAGTATTGAGCAAAGTCAATGTAAACCAACAGATACAAGTTGTGTCAGATGTTACAAATCAGCAAAAAAGAGATCAACCATTTGCGTATCTTGTACAAATACAAGACAATAATGGAATCACAGTTTCATTATCTTGGATAACAGGTTCAATGACTCCAGGACAGACTCTCAGTCTTGGCCAATCATGGCTACCAAGTACTGCCGGGACTTATACTGCTCAAATTTTTGTCTGGCAGAGCATATCAAGTCCAAATGCATTAGCTCCTTCACTGCCGCTACAAATTCGGGTAGAGTAGCATATCATGTGTTTACACATCAACAATTAAGATATTGTGAAAAATGTGATTAAATAATTCCCGAGCGTATGGACGTTCTACGTACCAACAAATTCAATCGTAGACTTTGTTCTAATTGTTGCAATTGTACTACTATCTTGAATTGTCACAAGTTTGAGCATTTAGCATATGCGTATGTCAAATAATGGTTTGAAAAGATCAGGGATCGGTTTCTTTGGCTCCATCATAGATGCAAGTGCAGTGCATGCAGTTGTGGATCACTTGGGTTTTCTGCAATATCCATATTTGGAACCATAGGAGGAACAGATACTGCGTTTCTTACAAATTATGAGATGCCGTTAAGACTGGTGTCAATTGCAGTCTTGGGTTATACTTATTATTCATCAATAAGGGACATCACATCCAAGTGTAAGATCATCAAGTAGATTCAACCTAGAAATAAAGGATAATCAGTAGACGTCAAGGGCTGGTACAAGTAAAGTTCCCATATTGCCCTTGTAGACCAGCTGCCCGTGCAATTCCTGCGCCAGAAGTATCATTTTGAATTATAAGATTGCAGGACGGACTGGAATGTTTATTTGCTTCAAACTTTTTCGCAAGAGCGAGTGCTGCAACAACAGACGAGTTTTCAGGATGAGCCTTGTCAAATAAAGTATGACCAACAATCTCAGGTACCGCTATTAACAATACAAGAATAATTGCAAATATGTTAATTGTTTTCTTGCGACTGAAATCCAAGACAGTGCAACTTGGTAGAAGATCATTATAATTGTCAGGGTCATTATCAATTGTAGCAACAATATTCAATGTACAATAATACATATGTGTAATTCCAATCTTTATCAGTCAGGATCACGTAATAGTATCATTGGGCAGAGCTGATACTACATCCAAAAACAATTCCGTGGAATCATTACATAAAAAAGCGCTCATGTTGCAAAAAGAAGGAAGTCAGGAAGAGGCAATTTCATACCTAGACAAGGCTTTAGAGTCATCTCCAAATAATGCCGAGTTATTATATGATAAAGCAATATCATTTCAAATGCTACTAAAATTTGATGACGCAATTGAGTGCTATGACAAGTCATTGAAGATAGATCCGAATAACTTTGGTGCATTCGTCAACAAAGGACTGTGTCTTTCAAATCCAAACATAAGCAAACATGAGGATGCACTGCGGTGTTTTGATCAGGCTTTAAGGTTGATGCCAGATGATCCCGGAGCTCTGTCATTGAAGGGATATTCGCTTGACAACATAGGCAGGTATAGGGAAGCAATAGATTGTTTTGACAAGATCCTTGAAACCAAACCAAGGGAAATAAACATAATAATAAACAAAGGCCTGTCTCTTTCCCACCTTGGCAAATATGATGAGGCTATTGCCTATTTTGATACAGTGCTAGATTATGAGCCAGATAATTTTTTTGCAACGCAATTAAGACAACAAGCTGAAAAGAGCATGAGACAAAATTTTTCCCAGTGAATCCCCATTTTATCAAAAGTTAGACATCAAATTTGTAGTAAATACCTCTAACCCCCAAGTCATTATCAAGAACAAGTGAACAATGGTTATATAGCAAAAAATTAGCACATGGGATATTGAATAAAAAAGACGCCCAAGGAATAGTAAAAGCAATACGAGCGATTAGCCAGTATGTTAGATTTGCAGGCGTAATAGATAGTAAGGGAAAGATCATGGTATATGAGAGAAGGCATGGGCATGAACCACTGCTTAACATAAAAAATACGACTGATCAGTTTTCACATCTTGCAATCAAGACCCGTATGGCATCACAGTTTAACAGACAGCTTGGCGACGTACAATTCATGTGGGAGGAAAGAGAAAAAGTACAAACCATCTCTTTTGCAGTAGGTAAGAATACCGTCTGGGTATCAATTGATAAAAAAGTAATTCGTTCCGAAGTGCTCAGAATAATAGATAATTGCCTACCCATAGTAAAACATTTTTCATAATAACCAATCTAGGAAAATCTTGAACAATAAATAACAGTACCATCAAGAAAAATCATGAATAAAACAATACCGATAATCACAGCAGCGATTGCGCTAACTCTATTTTCTACAAGTATAGCATATGCAACAAATCACAATGTTTCCATATTTGCGGATGCTCTCAGATTTGCAGATTCTAATACCTACAAAAATTCTAACTATGGTATTTCCATCCAGCCACCTCTCAACTGGGAAGCCCTGAATAACTTACCACCAAACATATCAAATCAATCAATAGTAACATTTTCAAACAATGATAAAACCCAGTTGGCCACATTTGGAATTTATCACAGGTACATAGCATCGAATGTAATAGATGCCATAAACAACCACACAGATAATGATATTCTTGCTACAATAGCCCAAGAGATGACACATAAAGATACAGATTCTAATACAATAGTATACAACGGAGTAGTGGACAGATTCACTGATGGAGTACGTGTTACAATTAGTTCTGCCACACACTATTCTTTAGACAATTCCACATCATTGAGTGAAAACATAATTTATTTTTTAGATAATGGAAATCAGTACACATTAGATCTAACAAGCAATCCAGACAACATTGACAAAAACTCACAGTTATTCGAAGATTCTGCAAGTACATTTTTGGCAAGTCAAACTAACCCTGTTCCAGAATTCCCCATAGCTCCTACAATACTTGTAATCGGAATGTTTTCAGTTATTTTCATTTTCAGAATAAAGTCATCATAAGAGCAATTGATCACTAACAGTCATGTACCTAGACAAGTATGGTACTAGAATACTCGTGAAATTGTCTTCCCAGCAGACTTCGGATAGGCAAACACGTGATAAAGGTCTAAAAATCCTGAGTGAACAGTTATTATGTAGCATTTATCAACAAAAATCATGTCAACTGAAGACAGACAAATGTTTCCTGCCACATGTGCAGACTGTAAAAAAGAAACACAGGTTCCCTTCAAACCAGCAGAAGGTAGACCAGTATATTGCAAAGAATGTTTACCAAAACATCGTCCAGCACGCAGATTTTAGGCTGAAAAACGCTTAAAAAAATTTTTTTGATCTAGTCCCATATTGTTAGATCAGAAAGGTTAAGTTGATTTTCAGAAAGAATTCAACCATGTCCCAGAAGCAATCAGCAGAAAATTTTGTAAAAGAACGATACATGGGCAGGATAAAAAATGATGGTGTCATACATCAAGAATACTTGTCAGCAGTAGTTGCGAGACTCAAGAGTCTTGGAATAACAAATGATGATGTATTATCAGCTGCTTGGCTCCACGATATAATCGACAATTGTAAGACAAGTTTTGATGAATTAGATAAGAGATTTGGTTCAAGAGTGGCAGTCCTAGTCTTATCAATATCAAAGGACCAAAGTCTTCCAAGATCAATGCAAGAGGAACAATATGTAAAACAACTAAAAGAATCGCCTCTTGAGGCAAAGATAATAAAATTATGCAGCATATCTGCAAATCTCAGAGATTTAAAAAATTCATCATTTTCAAAGACAAGAAAAACAAAGGAGATGAAAAAGAAACTATACTACCTAAACATAATTAAAACAGATCTAATCAAAAATAAGGCCCAGACTCCAGGTATTGTGAGACTAGTGGATGGGATTAATGACATAGTTACATCATATGGATTACGGCCCATTGTCTTTCAGTGACTGCAGCAATACAACTGGAAATCAACTCGATAAACTTTTTAGAGTTGAGTCAGGAAAAGAGATCTAATGGTACTAGGCGTATACATTAGAAAAGAGGTAGAGAGTGCCATCAAGAACTGGTGCCCCAATGTGACCCTATTGAAAAAAGGTGAATCTCGTTTACAGAAGATTTGGAAATTCAAAAGCGGCTCAGATTTCATATACGGTTATCTGGTTGGCCAGATGGAGGGATATATTGCAGGCCTCATAGTTGGAAGACATGGTAAGATACCAGATTCAGAAGAGAGTAAAGAGATTAGGAAGATGGTAGAGGAAAGGGCGGAAGAGATCAGACAAGTAATGACAGTACATGAAAAAAAAGATGAGACAAGTTGAAAAAAATGGTATCAGACTTTTATTGAACCCAATCGTCTTTCAAACATGGTATTAGAGAAAAAAGATAAAAAAATCCTTGATACAATGATAGAAGAAGAAATATCCAAGATTCCAGGGCTTGTTAAAAATATTCGTCTTCCGCAATTTCAAGGAGTCTTTCAGATAGCAAACGAATCAGAGTATGTTTACGGATATACACATGGTTCCATCATAGGTAAGTTTGAAACATATTATTTTGTTGTCCATTCGGGAAAAAAGCCAACGGGAACAGAAGTTGATGACATAGGAAAGACAATTTTTGCGAAATCAGGCGAAATAAGAGACGCCATTTCTAAAGCTAGATGACGTCACGGGCAAACATTTTGTGATTGTGGCACCCAGATTGGGATAGTGAACTTGAACAGAGAACCGTTTCGCAATCCAGATTCAGCCCATATTTTCCCCCCATGTGCTTCTACAATACCCTTACAAATTGCCAACCCAAGTCCTGAACCTCCGTACATTCGAGACGGTTTGGATACACCCCTGTAAAACTTGGCAAATATTTTTTCTAGATCTTCAGATTTTATTCCCTCACCATTATCTCTAACAGAAAACAACAAATTAGAAAATCCATCTTTTTCAACCACTATTGTGATTTTGCCATCAATTTTAGGAACAAAATCTATGGAGTTTTTTACCAAGTTTACGATGACCTGCTCAATTCTGTTTTTATCTGCATAAATTAGTCCATCCATTCCTACTATCTTTAGCTCAATAGATTTTCCTACTATCAAAGGTTGTAATAGATCCGCACATTCATTCATGAGACTTTGCACATTCAATTCCATTTTTGACAACTCTAGAGACTGTAATTCTAGTTTATACACATCTGAAATATCTTTAATCAATGACTCTAGTTTATCCACACACCGATGTATAGTTCCAATCATCCTCTCCTGTTTTTCATTTAGCGGGCCAGATACATGAGATTCTAACATTTCTACGCACATCTTTATTGGAGAAAGATGAGTCTTCATATCGTGATTTGCTACAGACATGTCTAAGGAACATATTTCAGGTACCCGCTCTTGTTTATTTGAGACTATGTTTGTAGTCAAGGGTTTGTTTTCCAATTCAGATAAAAAATAATGTAAAAATTATCATATAAGAAACAGTCAGGGCATTATGAACAAACAAGACATGAGTTATACCGACAATAGATGCCGTAAATTATAACATTAGATAAAAATTGAGAAAAATATAGGAATCAGATGTTTGTCTGAATTGCCTTTATTTTATTGAGAACCTTCTACTATTTCAGCAGAAGCAAATCTCTGGCCTACTTGGGTAATTTTTACCTTAGCATTCTGGCCAGCTTTGCCGTCTTTAACAAATATTACAAAGCCTTCTACTCTTGCAATACCGTCGCCTTTTCTACTGATTTCAGTAATGGAAACGTCGTATTCCTTTCCGGTTTCTACTGGTTTTGGACTGTTATCAAAACTTCTACCGCCACCGCCGCCGAATCTTCGACCGCCGCCGTATCCGCCACCTGATCGTCCACCGTATGAACCGCCTCTATCGTTGTAACTCATCGTCGCACCTCCTTCTAAACGTGGTTTAGATATCACTCAATAAAAATGCTCGAAATCTGCTTTTGATGTCAAAATTTTGACTCTTTTTCGATCATTGTGCCATTTCATTATACTTAATACCGATACCGAAAGCAAATAGCCATGGCAAAAGCCAAAGCAAAACCAAAAGCAAAATCAAAAGCAAAGAAGAAATAAAGCAAGTTGACCTGTAAAAAAGGTCTTATCCTTTTTCTAGACTTTTAATTTATTCCACATTTTACTTTTAACAGATAAACCAATTTTGAATTTTAAATAGGGAGACAATATCATTAGGTATAGTGTCTTCGTCACGCGATATTGCCAAAAAATCCATCATGTATCATAAGAGACTAAAAGGCACTATACTGCTAGGACAAAAATCACGCCGTCTTAGCATTAAGGAAATTCAGATGATATACACACCAGGTGTTGCAGCAGTATCAAAAGAAGTATTTGATCATCCAGAAAAAAAATTTGTTCTCACATCAAAAAGAAACAATGTAGCAATCGTGACGGATGGAACAAGAATTCTAGGTCTTGGAAACATAGGTCCTTATGCTGCAATGCCTGTAATGGAAGGAAAAGCTATGTTGTACAAACAATATGCAAGAATCACTGCATTTCCAATATGTTTGAGTACAACAGATAAAAAAAAGATAATTGAAACAATAATTGCAATAGAACCATCATTTGGTGCAATAAATTTGGAAGATATTGAATCGCCAAAGGTTCTTGATATTTCACAAGAATTACAAAAAAAAATACCAGTTCCTGTATTTCATGATGACAGACATGGTACATCTGTTGTAGCACTTGCAGCTCTTTTGAATGCACTCAAGCTTGTTAAAAAACAATTAGAGTCTGTCAAGATAATTGTAGCTGGAGCAGGCTCTGCCGGTGTAGGCATAACAGAGATACTCGTATTTGCAGGATGTAAAAATGTGATTGTGTCAGATTCAACAGGGGCAATATACAAAGGTAGAAGAAAAAACATGAACCAGTACAAAAACGAGATTGCTGCACATACCAATCCAAAAAGAGAGAAAGGATCTCTTGAAGATGTTATAAAAAATGCAGATGTCTTCATAGGAGTCTCAGGAATAAGTAATTTGATTACAAAGGATACAGTAAAAAAAATGAAAAAGGATGCAATAGTTTTTGCACTTACCAATCCAGAACCGGAAATTGATCCAGTTATTGCAAAAAAAGCAGGTGCGAGAATTGTTGCTACTGGTAGCTATCAATTTCACAACAGAGTAAACAATGCTCTAGTTTTTCCATACATCATGAGAGCAATCTTGGACCATGGCATATCCAAAATAGAGACAGAAATACTTTATGCCGTAGCCGTAGCAATTTCAAATACAATACCAAAAAAACAATTACGTTATGACAACATCATATCAAATGTAGGAGACCTAAGACTTCAACAAAACATATCCAGAGCATTAAAAAAGTTTTATAAAAAATAACACTAGTCAGTACTTGCTATCAGTATTTTTTATCACATACAACAATTCCCGCTTAGTTTTAACATCATAAAATCATGATTGTTACAAGTGCAAAAAAACTATCTCTTTATGAGATAGAATGTTTTGAAGGAATTCAAAAAACATTATTTTTACAAAAATTAATCAGATTTTAGAGCATCCATTACCTTTTGCATATCATTTATTGGAACAATCTTCACTGTACTCGTAGTTGAAATCCCTACTTGTATGCACATCTGCTCTATATCATGTGCATTTTCTGCATCCAAAATTATTATCCATTCATGCTCAAGAACAGACATGTAAAAACCCAATATTTTTTTTATATTGAACTTTTTTTGCGTTGCCTTCATTTTCCCTTGTATTCCCAGGAATATTTTTTTGCTATTTTTATTATTCATGGGGCATAAATCAGGACTGTGTATTGCAAAGACTCCAAACAACATAGAGATACCCTATTTCGATATTGCTAATAAATCTTAAGAGAACAAGTAGAACAATCAAACATACTTGCAATCAGACGGAACAAAAGAGACAAAAATCTAAAAAAAATTATTTAAATCAAACCATAGTCAAGCAGACAAATGGTAAATCACATCGTGATTCCATATAATAAATCAGAGTCTGTCTCCCATGCATTTGAATATGCTATAGATCTTGCTGAAAAATACAGTTCTAGTATTAGGTATCATAACATGTATTTCAACACAGGCTCCAACAGATCTATATTTTGGTGCGGCAGACATTTAGCTAGCAAGGCTGCTAAAAGAAGACGCTGAGAAATCAACTTGTCCTAGAATCCCAATTAAAAAAATTAAAGATGCTGTACAAAACCGAGATATTAAAAGTAAGATCAATACAGATTCATTGCTTTCATACGCAAAATCTCATAATGTTGATTTGATAATAATGAGTTCACGCGGGTTTGGAGGTTTTAAAAAATCGCTTCTTGAAAGGTCACAAGTGAAGTATCTCAACATTCCTACTGCCCGGTCCTAATTGTAAAATGACAAATGTATAAACAAGAAATTATTTAAAATCATTTTCCATATCTAGATGCAAAGGTGTTGGCAGTATCATCCAAGTCTCGTATAAATTGCTGACGTAAAAGACTGCCATAAACAACCAGATCTCGTGCCAACATATCTAATCGTGATTCTAGCTTGGGATTTATTTTACCGCCTGTAAAATCTTCGCTATCGCTTATAGATATCCCATATGGCATACTCCAGCCATAACATTGTCGTACCGCCGTTCTCATTTGATCCATTGCAGTCAGACCTTTTTCATGCGATGCGCAGATGTATCCAAAGGTTTTCCCTGCAAATTCTGCCCAAAAATAATCAAGAAAGTTCTTCATTGCTCCTGACATTGAACCATGATAGTCAGGGGTGGAAAGAATCAAGGCATCAGCCCATATTACATCACCTTTTGTTTTCTTTATTTCAGGACTTGACTGGCTTTCACCTGGATCATACAATGGTAACTTATTTTGCTTGAGGTCTAACAATCGCGTTTCTGCTCCATATTTTTTTGCAAGATCTAGTGTAACAGATAACCCAGTGGTACTGGAAGCATTAGCACGCAAACTAGATCCGATGCCTAGCACTCTAAGTGTCATACATACCCCTCATTTTTCTGAGATAAATAATCTTGTTTTAGACAGAGTCAGACAAGGTGTGACCAAGTTTTACAATTCCAAGTCAAATAATATGAGACATCTCCAAGCATCATTTGGAGGGCACTACATAATTTGAAATTTTACATAGAGTTCAATCCATGCAGAGAATGCAAAGACATCATCAGAGAAATAAATGAAAACATTCCCACAGATGAGAATTCTAAGAAATTTTTACGGCACATAACATACAATCACACAGAAGTAGTACAAGCAATAATAGAGGAGCTTCCAAAAAAAGCAGATAAAGAAAACTTTCCTTGGTATGGATAAAACACGTATGCTTTATGTTATACAAAATATTTTTCATAGCAACCTGGTAAATATGACACGTGTTTAGATTCCATACCACTCTGTTGCTATTTTTTGGACATCATCAAGGGATTTTTGAATACTACTAGACATGGTTTCGCCTACTGCATTCATACCCTCGTTTAAGATTCCCCTGACATCTGAGAACCCCATGAATTGGAATTCGATTTTGGCAAGAGACATGGCATGTTCCCAGTTTATCATTTGATTATTAGTATAAACTCCACCAGATGAGATAATTATCAGTGCTTTTTTGTTAGCCATCAAACCAAAATATTTTCCACTATCAGTATCCCATGTTTGGCCCTTTAACATAACGGAATCAAACCATGCTTTTACTGAGGCAGGCATTGAAAAATTATGCATTGGAAAAGCAATTACAACGACATCTGCAGATTGTACTTGGTGAGTCATCCGATCCATTTTTTCCAAAGATTTCTTTTGTTCTTGAGAAAGTTCTTCTTTTAGATAGTTCCTGTGAATGTATGCATCTATTCTTTCAGGATTGAACAAGTCTGGAATATCAATGCAGAGATCAAGAATCTCAATTTCCGAGTTTTTTATTTCATTTTTAAAAGCATCCAATAATTTTTTGCTACTAGATCTTTCTTCCCGTGGTGTATATTTTACAAGCAGCGTCTTCATGGTTTGTTGTAAAATAAAATCTGTATAATATAATCACTTCAAAAATATATTCACAGGTATGATGTATTTTGAGACTGATCAATACCACGTTCTATTGCAGAATAGATAGGGGTTTCTAATCTACTCAAAGTCTTTTTCTTGATGAATCCCACAGTCATTATATCAGCACGGAAGATCAAGCTAAGAAACCAGTCAAATCCAACTTTGATCTTCTTTTCACGTGTTGGCAAGTGGGTCCAATAAAATGATCTCCACAAGAGCCATGCAGTAAATCCATATATTTTTCTGCCATTTAGAAGTGCAACTCCAGTTCTCTTGCCTATTGTGGCCATCACCCCTTTGTTATGATACAGAAATGGCTTCATAGAATTCATTGTACCTGTAATCTCTGCAATCAAATTTTCTGAGACTAGTTTGGCTTGCCTTATAGCAATTTGTGCAGTGGTGGGATATACAATGTTAGTTTTACTATCAACCAGATTAGCACAGTCTCCTAACGCAAAAATGCTAGGATAGTCTTTTAATCTCATATACTGATCAACGACCAAGCGGCCAGATTGACCATGTTCGCACCTGAGTGTAGATATCAACGGATCTACCGTAACTCCCCCTGCCCAAATCAATGTAGCACATGGAATTATGGTATTGTCACTCAAAAGCACGTGATCTTCTCCAGCATCAACTGCTTTAGTATTTGTGATTACTTCGATCCCCGATTTTCTAACATGATCAAGTGCAAATTTACCGAGTTCTTCTCCAACCTCAGGCAAAATTCCTTCTCTTGCAGATACAATAATAGTACGAATTTTTGCAGAATCAATATTTTTGTAATAGTTTTTTGTTGCATCTTGTAAAAAATGATGTATTTCGGTAGCAATCTCAACACCTGCAAATCCCCCGCCAACTACAACAAATCTCAAAAGCTGTTCTTGAAGAATTTGATCTCTTTCTTGATCTGCACATTCCAGTACACTAATTATATGATTTCTAATTGCTATTGCGTCTTCTAGTGTTTTTATAGTAAATGCAAATTCTTCAATGTTAATGTTTCCAAAGAAATTATCTTTGCTACCAAGTGCAAGTACTAGATAGTCATATTCTAATACAGTTTCTTTTTGATCAAATATTCTAATTATGGAAACATGTTTGTTTTCTATGTCAATTGAGAGAATCTTTGCATGGCAAAAGTTTGCAGTTTTACAAAAAGAACGAATTGGTGTAGTTATATCGCTTGCATGAAGCATCCCAGATGAGACTTCTGGTAACATAGGTGTAAAAAGGAAAAAATTATCTTGACTTACCAAAGTAATTTCCACGTCATTTCTTTCGGATTGTTTTTGCATTTCGCGCAATACGTTGCTTCCAGCAAATCCTCCTCCCAGTATCAATATCTTGGTTTTTGCAGGATTGTTTGTGTTGAATTTTCGTATCATGTCATACTACTCCACATATCCAGTAAAAAGATAAAAAGAATGCGTATTATGCATACAAAATTTATTGTTAATGCACCAATAAACCAGTAGCTTCTTTGAGATGAACAAACCTGTAGAAAATATTTGTGCGTGCAGTGTTAAGAGAAATCGTGCCTAGTTACTCATTGTACATGATATTAGCCTAATATAACATAGTTTTCGCGCATATGCTAGAACTAACTACAAGAATCCCAAAACAAGAAACCATGATAAAATAAACAGAATCAAATTAAAGCAGTGTTTATTCTCTCATAATAGAGTAAATCATGAACAAAGACAAAGGCATTTGTAAAGGGCTGTGTAAAGAACACAAGGTTAGAAAACCAAGAGATGGTTCTAGTCGTTATTTGTCAGGCCAAGTCAGATGTCAGATTTGCGGAGTCTTTATGTCAAGAGAGGCATGTCATGACAGAGAAGACAAACCTGCAACGGAAAATACCATGGATTTGTATTGCAATTGCTGTAATTGCATGGTAAGATCAAGACCAAGAAACAAGCCCGGAATCAAATCCAACAAGACACAGGAAGAATATGAACAGTTAAAAGAACTTAGAAAAAAATATTAAAAACTGTCTAAACATGACAATGAGTAATCTTGTCACACTGATACAGACTTTCCAAGTTTAACAATCCATCGTGATAACTTGCCTTATTTGCAATTTCATGCTCTAGCCTATTGATACCATTTTGTTTATTTGTGGAGTCATGCATTCTAGAAGGATGAATAGCATGCAGTAGTTGATGGATGAGAATAATTGTTACCATTCGTCTGTTGTCTCTAGTATCATAACCGAGCACATCATTGATACATATTGTGTAAGATGGTTGACTTGGTAGATCTCTGATCATATTGATATCACCAGAAGCATTATCATTGTTTTGTATTTTCACACCAAAAGTCTTACTCGCAAAGAATGTTGCACAGTCTCCAAAATTCATGTCATCGGGTTTTTCATGATGATGTTCTATTATCATATTCTGTGCATCTTTTAAGCAATCAGATAACCAATAAGTAGCATCTTCTACAGTACGAGTTATTGGTACACTTATTTTTTCCACACTAGTCTCTATTTGAGTAACTGATCTGTCCAAAGTTTTTTCGAATTTATCAGATGAAGTAGATTGATCCATACTTGAAAATGAATCAGTTTTAACATATTCCACATTTTGCAACATTGCGCATCGATGTCTCTGTGGCAACAAATGTTCTCTACAATAGACATATCCACACAGTTTACATAGGTTGCTTAGAGTTTCATCCACCTTACGACCATCATATGTACAATATTTGTCCGTGATTTTAGAATCCATTCCATTAAAAATAAGGGTAATTGTTTACAGATTTGACTAAAAGGTTTAGGATTGTAAGTGCAGAAGCCTTGTGTGATAAAAATATTACAATCTCAGTTACATAGAATTAAGGACCTTTATCAGTACCATACCCAATACAATATTTGAAAGAATTTTCCAATTAATTCAAAATGTGTTTACGTTATAATTAATCAGAGATAGGAGATATGGCTCCAGCGTTGTCCCATCTTGAATAATCAACTACGTTAATCTCCCTTTCGATCGTTGAGATTGTTTTTGACACAAATGTGACAACGGTACAACTTGGTGTACATATGTGGTTTCTGTTTAAGGTAATATTACAAATATTTTTTCGTGTTTTGGACAGTATTTGGACAATTTCATAAAAAAATTCTACGCATTGTTTATCAATAGTACCGGACGAGTCTAACTATGCCAAGAAAAGAATACAAGACAATCACGGTGAAAGTTGAAACCTTTCATCAGTTTGCCAAAGCAGTAAAAAAAGCAAAACAGGAAGACCCAGAACTTGACAACAGCACATTCCTAATGTTACTTATGGGCAAAAGTCAAAAGGTCAAAAGACATCGCTCCTAAAGATACTATTGGTTCATTTGTGTTTTAGTTGCCAAGAAATTTTTCAGGTATCCCAGGCTTAGCCTTTTCCGCTGATACCTACAGATTCATTCAATGACAGAGTAAAATGTCTAGGTGCTGGAGAGTGCACCATTGCAGTCGCGTTAGAAGATGTTGTAGAGTTTATCATTGCGGTCGCGTTAGAAGATGTTGTAGAGTTTACTCCTGCAGAGACAGAAGTTGCATTCCACACTTTAGAAAGATTTACAGTAACATCAACCCCAGCCAAAACACCAGTAAGTATTGAAACAGTTTCTTGTTTTGCATTTAGGTCAATTGAAAATCTGGTAGTATCTCCTGCTTTGAATATGTCGGTATCAGTAGCATCAATAACATTAGAGGAGAGACATGTAGGCACAGATGAACCACATGTAGTACTTGGAGATATCGAAGTATGAACCAGTCCTCTACCAACAGGAGATTGGATTATTATTGTGCCCTTGTTTCCATCAATTATTGTCCACATTATCGCACCTCGAAAGTTACTGTTTCCGGCTACTGCGCCCTTGGTAGAAAAGTTTGTAGTTTGCGCATACCCTACATGCATTGACGACAACAAAGTGACATTAAGGATCAATAGTACCATAAATATACAAAGCAGTTTCGATGTCAACATCTTAAGGTATAACGTCATAGTCTAAAAACATATAGTGTTGAATTGTACAACTCATCCAGGTTTCATCAATATTTTTCCAAACAAGTTTCCCTGTAACATTTTTGTGTGAGCTTCAACTGCATTTTCAAACGTATAGATCGAGTCAACTATAGATTTTATCTTTCCTTTAGACATCCAAAAAATTCCAGATTCAAGCTCAGAACGTGTTCCTTGAGTAGAGCCCAAGATATTAGTCCCTTTGAAAAATATATGTCTCAGATCAGAGATTACATCATATCCAGTTGTAGCGCCAGTTGTAACAATAGTGGCACCATATTTTAGCAAAGCAAGTTCCTTGTTCCAATGTGAACCTCCAATATGCTCAAAAATTACATCAATTCCAGGACTTGATTGCTTTTGTTTTGCCAAGTCTTTAGATATTGTAAAGACCTGTTTGTCCCAGTCTTCTTTTCTATGATCCACTGCAAAATCTGCACCGAGTTTTAGACATTCTTCTAATTTGTTTGAACTTGCAGTTGCAATCACATCACAACCATAGAGTTTGGCAATTTGAATTCCAAATGTGCCCATACCCGAACCTCCACCCATTATGAGTACTGTTTGACCAGGCTGGATTTTTGCTCTTCCCACAAGCATGTGCCAAGATGTTGTCATTGTCATAGACGCAGCTGCTGCATCTTCATATGATACATTTTCAGGAATTTTTACAACATTCATCTCAGGTAGGTGCGCATATTCACAGTATCCACCCCATAAAGGACCTGTTTGAAAACCCCAGATTTTCCTGTACCTACAATCATATTCACGGCCTTCTGTGCATGCGACACATACCCTACAGGAAAGATTACCATGCGATACAATTCTGTCTCCTACTGCGATTGTGGAAACATCCTCACCCACTGCAACAACCTGACCTGCTGCATCAGTTCCTGAAATGTGAGGCATTGGTATTTGTATTGGTTTTCCACGCATTCCCCAGATATCATCATAGTTCAATCCTGCTGTTACAACCTTAAAGACTACCTCGTTGGGTTTTGGCGTAGGCTCAGGTACGTCCATTACCTTGAGTATTTTTTCATAATCATCATCGGGAGCGTATTTTTCATAGACTAGGGCCTTCACAAGTTATGTGAAATACCTTGCCAATATTAAGAAAATGGAATTTTACTACCGATATTCATTACCACAGTCACCTATCACCATAAAAAGATCTTTTGATCTTGATATGATTGATTTTATTTTGTGGTCATCTTCTTTGTCTAATTGTAATGAAAACACCTTCAAGTTGTCAGATCTATTGTCAGAGATTCCAAGTCTGGTACCAATTATCACGCCGGCCACAGCAGGCTTGTCCAATATGTATCTAGTAGCAACATTTGCAATACTGGAATCATGTTTTATTGCAATTTCATTTAGTGTGTGCAGAAGTTCCTGAAACAGATCCCAACCTCCCCATTGATCAATCATGTTTTTGTATTTTTGTAAACTATAGGTATTCAGACCTGATCTTACAGGTTCAGATTTTCCAAGATATTTGTCGGATAGAAACCCTCCACAAAGAGTTCCATATGTGAGAAGACTTATTCTGTTTTTCTGACAAAACTGCGCCATTTTTATTTGTGGTCGTTGGTCAATGATAGAATATTGTACTTGATTAGATACAAGTTTGAATCCTTGTCCCAATATTGACGCCATTGTATCAGTATCAAAATTTGTCAATCCAACATGCCGTATCTTCCCTTCATCACAAAGCTTTGAGAGATGATATAATGCGTCAATGTATCTAGTATCAGCATAATCCCACCAATGAAACTGGAGTACATCTAGGGATTCAACATTCATTCTGCGGATTGACTTTTCTATACAGTGTCTAACTATTGAGCTGGTCATAGGTCCGGGATTTGGCACAAATTTTGTAAGCGCTTGAATTTTTTCTGCTGCATCTTTGCCTCTCTGTTTTTCCAGTTTTTTTCTAAAATCTCCAAAATATTGCTCTGCAGGGCCATAAATGTCTGCCATGTCCCAAGCAGTAAAACCCGAATCATGGTATAACAACATTGCAGATACTGCAGATTCAGGGTCAACATCACCGTGACCTCCTGCCACTTGCCACATTCCGTTTAATATTCTACATATTTTTAGATCGGGTGCCAATTGCCAAGTTTTTTGGTTTGATTCCATGAAATATTTTGGAAACACATGTTGATTTTATAATCTTTCTAGCCAAAGACTATATTCAACAGATAGAGATATCAATCAATTACAAAAAAACAAGAAAAAGCCATGGTGCAGTACAAGTGAGTTTAATACATTCAATCAGTGCAAGATCAAGTTATACAATACCTCTTGCATTATTCATTGCCTCTATTTTGATTTACGCGTATAGTTTGGAGGGACAACCGCATCATGGAGACGAGATAAACTATCTTGGATGGGCAGGAAATTACATACACCTGATAACCAACGGGGATCTTGCCAACACATGTCTTATATCAATTGACAACTGTAATTCACTATACCACATACCTGCACATGGTATAACATACAGTCCATTGCGCATGATTTTGATTGGAGTACCTCTAAGTCTTGAGCATCAAGACACTGGAGATTATTATGATTGGTCTTGTTATTGGTTTACTTGCTACAATTTTCATAATTCGCCAACCGTTGAACAAATGACTGCAGGACGCGCGCTATCACCAATCTTTGGAGCACTCACGGTAGTTGTTGCATTTCTTATTGGAAAAATTCTCTTCAATAGAAATGCTGGAGTGATTTTTTCACTAGTTTTCATGTTTTACAACCTTTGGATATGGTACAGTAGAACTATAATGACTGAGGTTCATTATATTTTCTTCAGTATGCTTGCCCTATTGATTTTGCTTTATTCCTTTAAAACAGGTTGCCTCAAAGTAAAATATCTAGTTTTAAGCGGAATAGTATTTGGATGTGCACTCACCTCAAAGCTACTGGCTATCGAATTTTCTGTACTATTTACAGGAATTATCTTACTGAATGGCATGTTTCAAAGACAACTAGGATCATCAATAGACAAGAAACAGATCTTGAAAATTAGTGTGACACTTGTGATATTTTTCAGTATTGCGGCATTTGCTTTCCTGCTAACAGAGCCAGGATTTTACAAAAATCCAGTACTTCAAATCAAAACTATAAAATCAGACATGGACAACTATAACCACGATGTTTGGTTTATTGCATATCCTACCGTACAAGGATTACAGCCAATCAGAATGCTCTTGCTCTTTTACTATGCCCTATTTCCAAGCCCCACCGAAAATACCATACCAGGCGCATTTCCAAATTCTACCTTCAATTTAGGATGGAATAGTCCTCCCACTTATTCTAGCGTACCGCTAACCATTTTTTTCTTCGTCGGCATAACATATATGATTCAAAAGGTGCGAAGATCAAAAGACTGTATTCCAGAAATACTTGTCTTAATTTGGTTTGTCAGCACATTCATTGCTACGCTCATGATCGCCAGAGACCTGTCACTTGAAAGATACATGTTGCCATTTTTAATCTCAATCATAGTAATTTCGTCATATGGGTTTTGTAAATTTGTAAGACATATTCCAAGTAAAAAAATACAAATTTCATTTGTAGCTTGTGCTTTACTTGCTCATGCTGCTACTTCAATGTCATACTGGCAAAAGATCTATTTTTCCCCCGGAACATTCTGGACAAATCCACTGCCATATGGAACACTTCAAGAGTCTCTTGTGAACCCAGTCACGTTGTTTATCAACATAGTATTCGTGGCATTTTTCGCATACATGATGGCAATTCAATTTAAAAATAAGACAGGGATAACGGCCAAGTAGAATCAGATCATTCTTCGGTATCACAATCTTCTAGCCTATTTTTATCATAGTATAGTTTGTTATTCTCAATTTTTACAACAGAGCCGGTCAAGAAACACATTTCGCTGCGTTTTCCGCTCATCTCTATTAGTGTGATAGATGAAACATCCTCGCATGGTACTGAAACCAAGAGAATTGCATCCTTTTGATCATTTTGTGCCTCAACCCAACAGGCATTAGGTAAAATGACTTTACATTCTACGAAATTTGGTAGAGATATAGCTACAGACATGCAAAAAAGGATTCAATATACAGGCATTATAGATTATTCGAAAAAAATTCCCTGCAATTGCCACCACAGAATTAAAATCGCTTAAAATGCACCATTTTAACAAATCTGTCAACAGTAGAATTGAAATATTTAGGAGGTCATTATATTATTGATTGAAAAAATCCATCCTTGCAGTGGTAATAGGAGGATCTTTTGTCGTAATCATGGTGTTTTTTCTAATTATTCTCTTACCAATAATTCCTGTCTCTGAAAAATATAGCATGTCAGTTGATCCAATAATAATACAAGATGAAATGGGTACTGAAACACATGTTGCCATCAGAAACACTGGCACAAATGCTCTGACCAATATTGTTGTAGAATACGGAGGAGCTACAAAACCAGATGTCATTCCCATATTGAATCCCGGAGAAAAAGTGTCACTTTCTCCTCCAGATGGAAGTTCGCTTAATGAAGTGCGAGTAACAACAGATCAAGGGATCAACGTGACCAAGGAATACAGAACTCCTGCAAGCATTAGCTTTGTTGGAAATTCTGGTTTTGGCGGATAGTTTTTTACAACAATTTAATCATTGAGACAACTTTGAATTGTTTACATACATGTTTTAAGAGTCAGAATATTTCTTTGCAAGTTTGATCAATTTTGTAGCAATCTTTTCAGCATCAGAATTTGGCAATAGAACACATAGGATTATACCATACATGCCAAGCGGTACAGTAATGCGTTTTGCTTTCTCATACTTTGCCATAGCATAAAGAGGTTCGCCAAGTGTCCTTTGAGATCTTCTTGTAACCCATCGCAATGATGCATCAGCTAATGATTTTTCTATATCCTCTTTTGTTTGAAGACTTTTGACTCCCGGACGTTCTTTAAAATATGATTCTGCCCTATAAGACGCTGCAACCAGTGTAATATCTTCATCAGATTGTATTATTTCATTGCATATCTTTTCAAGATTCATGTTTTTTTCCCGAGAGAATGTCTCCCTTGTCATAACACTTGTCAGCAAAATCAAACAATCCAATTGATCTATTGACCAGTTTTGGAGCATTTGTACGATCATCGTTTGCCTTGTCAATTAGTGATTGGGCAAAATTTCGTAATGCGTTTGCTTTGTTATACCACGCATTTACATACTCTGGATTTATCTCGATTGCCTTGTCATAACAGATTAACGATTCTTCAAATCTCTTCAGCCTAGATAAGACAATTCCCTTGTTATTCCAAGCGCTCACATGGTTTGGATCTATCTCAAGGGCCTTGTCATAAGCGACTAGTGCATCTTCATTATTATTGTTCTTTGCATTTTCATTGCCTACATCATACCAAGAATTATGCTTGATATCTTCCATGCAGAATTACATTACTTGGTGCTATTTTAAGAACAAGATGTAATCAAGTATAACCACATGCATGCTACAGAAAACATACGTCATTAACAATCACATATTCAAAATTACATTTAATATGAAAGATAGACGAGATTGCAGAATACGATAATCAAAATATTATTTCTTTTACAATATGAAAAACCATTTTACCAAGATATTAGTCTCAAGTTTCTTGGGAGAAGGTCAGGGAAGAATCGAAACATGCTGTAATAATTTCAACATAAAGTAACAAGTAGGATAATCATGTAAAATTTTATTGATAATATATAGAGTTGTTTGAATAATTCCATTATTTTGTATATTTTGTGAAAAGTTTTTATGAAACATTTTAGATTTCAGAGATTGTATGCCCATATTTATTGACGGTCACAGTTCAAAAGGATTGACTCATGAAGAATTAGAAAAACTAGTTGATTTACCTCCAGACAAATTTGGAGTCACCCACCTAGAGTTATTTTTCAATAAAAAAGAAGACAGAATTTACTGCGTACTAGATGCCCCAGACGAAGAATCCATCTGGAAACACCATGAGGCAGCAGGTTTCAAATGTGATTTTATTACAGAGGTAGATCAGGTCAAGACAGAAAAAACTACAAAGACCGAAAAACTTGCGATCTTGGGCCAAATGAGCTCGAACATTAGTCATGATCTAAGAAACCCAATGGCAGTTATAAAAAATTCAGTAGACTTGTTGAGTATCAAGTATAAAGATCAATTCAGTCCAGGAGTTTTAGATCAGATCTCAAAGATAGATCGTGCTATTTTTAGCATGAGCATGATGATAAATGACGTGCTAAATTTTGCAAGAACTCAATATTTACATTTAGAAGACCATTCCCTGATGAATACCATCACTCATTCTATTGCGCCAATTAAAATTCCTCAGAATATCAAAATAACATTCCCTCAAAAGGACATCGTGTTAAAGGTCGATGGTCCAAAACTAGAATCCGTCTTTTACAACTTGATAATGAATGCAATTCAATCCATTGGCGAGATGCATGATGGTGAAATTATAATCAAGTTTATTGAAAAAACAAATGATAAAGTTCAGATCAAGATTCAAAATTCAGGCCCTCCAATTCCAGATGAACTTTTGACTAAAATATTTGAGCCTCTCTTTACAACAAAACAACATGGAACCGGCCTTGGCTTGCCAAGCTCAAAAAATATAATTGAACAACACCATGGAACAATATATGCCTCAAACAATCCCACTACATTTACCATCACATTGTCAAAACATATTGAAAGATTGCTGTCCGTAGATAAAAATTAAAACAATGATTTCTTTTATGCTGTTACCAATCTTTAGTCGGATCGCCTGAAAACATGTTTTCCAAGTGTTCTATTATTTGAGACGAGCCACCATCTATTCCCCATGTCACCATTATGAGATATTTATCCCCAAGAGGCATCGTTAACCGTCGTAGATTTTCATAGACTGCCAAGACGTACTTGCCTTTTCCAATTTTTGGTGCAAAAGTCCTTCGTATTTTCCAAGCATTGGCGGCATAGTGTAGAGTCTCTTTTGTGTCTGCATCATTTAGAAATGGCTCCACTCCATCACGTATTTTAGTACTTAGTTCATTTCCATCATTGTCAAAGATTGTTGCGTATCTAATCTGCTTATCAGTATGCATGATGTTTTCAAGAACTCTGTCAAGATATTGGGCAGATTGAGACATGACTAGTATATGCACTTGATTGCATATAAGAATAATCAATTGTTCAAAATGACATTCATAGCGTATATGAAGATACATTCAGGCTATAGAAAATCCAGTGTCTAGTTATGAAACATGTTGCAAGATAGTCAAAAACAAACTGGAAAAATTACATATCTCAAAATTAAATTACAATTCATGCCGACCTTTTACATGGGACATCAGAACATATACAACGTTTACAATCAATGCAAGAGCCTAATTCACCATCTGTGATTCTATCTACTGACTAATTACCACAAAGATAGCACCGGATGACTGGATCCAGAACTGGTCATGCATTTGCAAATTCATCACGTGTAGTGTCAAAAGAAACAGGAGATGTACAGAACAAGACATTTTCCCTTTCAGATAGATGTTTAGGCGTAATCAATTCACGGTACAATATCGTAGCCATACTGCGTGTGATATTTTTCCATAATATAACATACAATTCTCACAGAAAGAGTCCCATTCGCTTATTTCAAGCAAGTTAAAAAATTCCCTTGTCCAGTCATAGGTAGGCAATCTCCTATATTGAAATTGTTGAATGGTAAAGATCTCTTTTTCCTTGAATTTATTCATACATCTTTTGCATTGAGCATTTTTTGTATTTTTTGCTGACTGCATATTTTTACGAGTGTTTTTTACAATATAAAGTTCATTTTGAAGATCATGATAAAGGACATCATACTGACTAGTACAAATTCCGCATAAGGGAACTCAGATATCGTGCTATGACCTGCTTGACTGGGCATTTTATCATTAGATGTGGCGGAAACGGTATGTCCAGTAGCATATGTGAACGAGACGGTCACATCATCATTGCCCCCCGCTGCCAAAAATCCATCGGTAGGTCCACACACTGGAGAGCATACAGATGTTGTAGAGGACAGGATAACATAACCTGCAAAGTCCCCAGTATCAGGGCCAGTTTCCACTAGCTTGTACGAAATACTAGATTCTCTTGTGGATATTGTAACCTTACTTCCATCTACTCCAATAGTATCAAGGGCATATGAATTTGAATTAAAGTCAGGTGCATGAATTAGAATGTTGATCTGTGAGCTAGAAAGATCACCGCGTGATATAACAATTGGATAATATTTTTCCCCTCCAGACGCATATACATTTGCAGTTAAGATGACACTGCATAACAGTACAGTAACCATTACCAGTATTGTCATTTGTGAAAGTATCATGGACTTTGTAGTTTTAAGAGAAACTATCAGATAAGACTTTGGAAAAAATTCTATTTTAATTTTTTAGACATGCTTGATTTAATTTTTTCATGACATGTATGTACGCGTCAATGAATTGTTGTGCATACATGTTTGCATGTTTTTCTGAGCCTCTGTGAGTTCCAAGCTTGGAGCGAATGTGGTGATAATATTCGTGTAAAACAACAAACGGATTATAGAATATCTCAGAGCTTGAGGCATAAATCTTTTTTTCTTGTACTACATACACTGCATAGACTGTTCTTCTTTTCTTCTTTATTGTACCTACCACGATTTGTGGAACATCGACCTTGTACAACTTGCTTAGCCAGTCTAATGCTTGCTCTGTCTTTTTATCTAGGATCAATGCAACTATCTCTGCTTTTGTCAAATCGTCAATATCAGACATTATACAAGAGAATCACATAACCAGATATAAGATGTGATTATGTTCATAGGGCAAACAGGTTCACATGATATGGGGATGGATTTGGGCTTTCCTCACAAGAGATCTTCCCGTTTGCCTGGACATAATATACCCCATTATGATTAAAAAAGAAACGTATGATTCCTCACTAAAAGATAAATTCACTAGAATGTCGTTTTGTCATATTTGATGGATATGTTGCCAATGCATATAATGAAAGTAACTTTGTTACTGAACAATGTGTCGCAATTCCTTATAGATTCTCAAGCGTAGTTATTGCATGATGCGCATGAACGAAGAGGCATTTGGGGAAGTCTGGGTTTCAAGTAATTACGAGACGGTATTTTGTACAAATGACGAAAAGGAGCAGTATCTCAGGTTTTTGAGTTCAAGAAGAGAGATTCCAAGGGGCATGAGTATCGTCTTGATAAACAAGAAATTAAACAAACTATACACCAAAGACGAGATACTAAATGCCACCCCGGAACAGCTAAAGGGAATGATCAAATGATGTTCAGATCGTTGTTTCTGAGCTTTGCTACAAGAACGAATAGGTAGACGAACATCATTTATGCCATTAATGGTTTCATTTCCCACCATAGGGTTTACAATGACAACATTGTCTGCAATAATAGGATTTTCCATATAACATTTTTACAGTAAAAGTGACAGAATGATCCAAGTATGATATTTGTCGAAATTTTATCAATTAGTTGTCATGCTGAAATATATTAATACTTGATTTGAAAACGTGTACTAATAGAGCATGACCAAGATAAAAAAAGACAACGACCGTTCAAAGGAAATAAAGGCAAAACCGTCTTCGGGTAGAAACAAGTTCATTGCGCTAGGAATCCTTGTTGGCATAATAGCAGTAGTAGCTTATGTAACATATAGATCAGATAACACAGTTGATACCAACTTTGCATCAATTGATGGCATACCCTGCGAAACCCAGGAATACACAACATTTCACATTCATGCACATATGGATATTTTTGTCAATGGTCAGCACATACAAATTCCTGCACAAATAGGATTAGAAAATACGTGTCTGTATTGGTTACACACCCACACGCCTGATGGAATAGTACACATAGAATCACCCAAAAAAAGAGACTTTACAATAGGGCAATTTGTTGACGTTTGGAAGTCAACTCGTAGTGGTTATCCCACAACAACTAACAGCCCAGAAATTTTTGTAAATGGAAACTTGGCAAGTACAAACTTGAACAATACAAAAATGAATGCGCATGATGAAATTGTACTCGTATACGGAGAGGTACCACAGAATATGCCCACATTCTACCAATTCCCGGAAGGGGATTAGGTCTTGACTAAATAACACCGTCAAAACAATATTGTAAAAATTATTGCATAATAGATGTAATCACATAAAACATCCATCAACAGACATGCTGGAATTTGTGTCACCTAATGCATGAGATGTCATATCAATACCGCGATACAAACACCCAAAAATCAGATATTATATATTCATGGAATATAATGCATCCTGCTTTTAGATTTTATCAACAAGCCATAGTTTAATCGATATATGTATTTCACATATTAATTGACGAGTAAATTATTTTGGAATATTTATGATAAACATGGTACCCTTACCAACCGCGGTTTTTATATCAATACGACCTCCATGCTTTTCAATAATACTTTTACAGCTCACTAGACCCAACCCCGTGCCTATCTGTCTTGTTGTAAACAATGGATCAAATATTTTATTCAGTAGACTCTTTGGAATGCCAGGACCAGTGTCTTCGATTTCAATTGTTGCAAAACCATTATTTATGCTATTGTTGATTTGACAGTCTTTTATTCGAAGATATATACTGCCTTGGTTATTCATTGCTTGAGTCGCATTTAGCAACAGGTTTGTAAACACAATTTCTAGTTTTTCAGGATCACATTCAATACTGATATCATTTTGAGGTAGATGAATTTCCGTATTTTTTGTTACAACGTTTGTGACCGAGGAATTTATCACGCCAAGCAAAGAAATGTGTTGTTGGAGTTTCAATGGATTTGGTACAACGTATTCCATCACTTCATCTATCTGATGAGTCATTCTTTTTATGGCACGCTCAATTCTGTCAAATTTTGGCTGGTTGTTTTTCTCAAAATCTGGGTTTTGTATTCTAATTATTTCGAGAGTGTTATGTACCACAGACAGAGGATTTCTAAGATCATGTGCTATACGAGCAGAGAGTTCCCCTATTGCAGACAATCGTTTTGTTTTGTGTTCTTCAATTTCTTTTTGAGCATCATACATTACAGTCATATCTCTTAATGCGCCAATTCGCCCAATCAAATTACCATTGATATCATAAAGATTCGTGGACATAAGTAACGTAGGAAAGATATTTCCTATTTTTCTCTGAAGCCAAATCTCCCTATTCTTTATTGAACCAGTTTTATCCCATTCCAGCATAGCATCCTTGAGGTCACTTACACTTCTTTCTGCAACATGCACAAACATTGATTTCCCCACAATTTCCTCTCGTGAATAACCAAGACTGATACAATAGGCATCGTTACAATCAATGATATTCCCGGCCAGATCAATAGTGCGTAAGAGATCAGGGGATTTTTCATACAGAATTCGATATTTTTGTTCAGTCTCCAACAAATGATCATATGCAATTTTGAGTGCTTCGTTTTGCTGTTTGAGTTTCCTCTCATTATCTTCAACGGTTTTTTTTATTTCATACAAATCAGTGATGTCCCTCAGTGTAGTGTCACTTCCAGTCAATTCCCCGTTAATGTCATATAGATTGACAGTATTGGTCAATCCAAGAAATTCAGAGTTATTTTTTCTTTTGAACCAAGTCTTGGTATTTGATACACTGCCAGTATTCTTCCATGCTTGAAAGGAATTTTCATATTCGTCAATACTTTGAATTGCCACAAAATCAAAGATAGTTTTTCCTATCATTTCTTTTTTTGTATATCCCAAATATTTACAACAAGAGCTGTTGCAGTCAAAAATTATCCCTTCTAGATTCATAGTGTACAAAAGATCCGGAGAATTTTCATACATGTCTCTGTATTTTCTCTCTGTCTTCATAAGGGCATTTGATTTTTCAAGTTCATCAAGTTGTGTTTTTATTTGTCCTTGAGAATCCATCATTTCTCGTGCTTTATAGATTTCAGTCATGTCAACCAAAACAGATGTATTTCCAATCAACTTTTTATTTTTATCAAATAAATTGGTTCCATGTATTAGAATTGGAAATGTAGAGCTATCTTTTCTTTTTAGCCAAATTTCTACGTCAGATATGGTTGTAGAGGTTTTCCAATATTCAGTCTCATCCAATAGTTTTTGAATACTTTTTTCTGCAGTATGATCAAAGATGGAGCTTCCTATAACTTCATTTTTTTGATATCCAAGGTTTTTTGCATAAAATTCATTACATGCAAAAATAATTCCATCAACTGTTGTAGAACGTAGCATACATGGAGTTTTCTCATACAGATCCAGGTAATTTTGTCCCAAGAGGCCATATAGATGAGGCGATATTGAAGAGTTTTTTACATTATAGCAGGATGCGGAATTCGGTAACCTTTTTTTCTCTTCATCAGACCCAAGTACAGAATCTTTTTTTGATCTCGTCCCAGATTTACTCATGGTACCGGACATACATCACATATGAAAACATGCCAGAATACTTGTTGTGTGTTCTAGAAAAACAAGCTAGTCACACTAAGAGCACATTACAAATATTAGATACATTTCAACTATTCAACATCTAACTAATGCAACCAAGGTCTGACATTACTTTTGCAGTCACACTAGACGATATGGTTGAATTTCCAAGAGCTATCTTTACTGCAGTGCAGACATAAGACGGTGTTGATGGAGGTGCCGGGATTGGTACTGGAGCCGGTTGTACTGGATAAGGAGATGGAATTTGCGTAGCGTTTGTCAAAACAGGCATTGTGGAATTGGTAGGCATTTGCATTGTGGTAGAGTTTGATGGAACTGATGTTGTTTTTGTTGAATTTATTGCAAAATATGAAATTTGGGCTTGATTTAGATTGTCTTGCAACTGGGTCCATTCACCAGGCGCACATAGATGATCTCCACATACTGCATGATTACCAGAACTTGCAGTAAGGTGTTGATTATTAGTAGAAGAAAAGTCTCGCTTGACCAAGTTAGCTGTTGCTGGAATTGTTTGAGCCAATGCAGGAGCACCCTGTCCCAGGACAAATGTAACCATAGTTATGACAGATATTGCAAGTATTATGCTCCTGATACCAGATCGCATTGAGAACTTATGGGTATCTTTTCTATTTAAAAATACCTCTGCCCAAGCAGTAGACATCAGCCAGATAGAATCAGCTGGGGCATTCTATTAATGCAGACCCAAATATTTTAGCAAGTCCACTACAACTCCTTCACGTATGACGCATAGAATAATGGACTTGATTTTGACATATGATGAGACAATAAATCCAGGTGTAATTATATTAACATACTTCTGTGTCAGTTTACCACGTGTAAGAATGATTGGCCGGCACGAAAATATCGATAAACTGTTCTCATATGTAGTATTTTTTGGCCATAAATAACTACATCATGAAGCAAATGCATGTAAAAAGTCCATGTTAGAGGTTTCAGATAGGAATTGTATTGATTTTTTGACTTTTGATAGGTAAAACTGTTGTCAGTACCTCTATTTTTGGTACGTATTGTTCGATATGCCGCTGTTATCAACTTGAATTTCACATCGTCTTTGGTTGACATATTTTTGTCAGGATGATGCGCTAGAACCATTTTACGATATGCATTTTTTATCTCAGGTATAGATGCGCCTTGTTGTAACCCAAGCAGTTCATAGCATTACTCAATATTCAACAACAAATCATTGTGTTAGCCATTTTAATAAAGATTGATCGCACTTTCTTATCATAATTGTAAAAGATATCAGTTTTCAATCAAGACAATGGCAAAATGTTTCGCATGTTTTTCCATCGAGTACAGAAAATTAGTTTGATCAAACTAAACAAAATTCATCTAATATATATTCAATATTATACATAAATGGTGAAAGTTTTTTACCAGTCTCATTCCGGCAGCATGGATAATCCCATTACGGCCATAGTAATTGATGATGACAAGGATACGGTATCAGTACTATCAGATTTTTTGCAGATAAAAGGTATCAAAGTGATTGGAAAGGGGTATGATGGATTAGAGGCAGTTGAAATTTACAAGAGGCTCAAGCCAGATGCTGTATTTATAGATGTAATGATGGAAACATGTGATGGGTTATACGCATTAGAGAAAATTAGAGAAATTCATCCTGATGCCCTTGTTATAATGGTAACAGCCGACTTGACAAATGATACCCATGAGAAATTACTTGATCTTAGGGCATCTGCAATAATTTACAAGCCTTATGATATTAACGAGATAATGCGTGCCTTGGATAAACTATACACTATCAGAGTGGCTTCATAAATGAAACAAGAGTTATTCGAGGATCTTGCATCCCAAAAGATACTTCTCAAAGAGATGAATTTAGAACTCAAGAAACGTGTCGACAACTTGGAAGCAGATACGGCAAATCTTGAGCATGATATTTCAGAGAAAAAAAAGATAATTGAAGAGCTTCGCGAAGACAAGAAAGTATTAGCTGGCTTACTGAGTGAACCACGTAAAAATAAGATTTTACGAAATGTAACAATAGTAATTGCGCTCGGACTTGCAGTCTTCATCTTTATTTCTTATGTGCCAAGCGATTTACAGTCATTTTACAGTTCTAACAACACGCCGCTCAAAACACAATACTTGGTGCAAAACCTAAAAAGTAACACAGTTAACACATGGAAACCTTGGCATATCATAAACAATCAAGTTCTTAACATCAACATAGTAAATGCTGACAAGGTTTCAAAAGAAAAAATATCTGCCATCAAGGATGCAATACTCTCAGAAGAATCTGTAAAGATAGACAATTCTTTGCTTGATAGGGGACCAGTTGGTACTGTTTCAGTATATTACAAAGGATGGCAAGGTGCGCTCCAAGGCACGCAAGATGAAAATACAGTATTTCACATACCAACCAAGTTCAACATAATTGAATCTCCAACCGGAGAAGGTGACATTACAATAGTTCTTACCAGCCTGGAAGATCCAGACGGATTTTCAGGATACACTAAGAATATTACAGATGGTCAGGAGACACTAAAATCATCAATAACAATTTATAATGTAGACAACCTTTCGCCTGAACGACTCGGTGCAGTAGTCAGGCATGAATTTGGTCATGCATTGGGGCTGGGGCATTCCTCTGATGAGAACGATTTGATGCATTATATAATCCAGACAAATTTTCCATTCATCTCAGATTGTGACGTGAATGCAATAAAGGATCTATACGACGGCAAGGATCTAAGCGATATAGCATGTGGACCACAAAAGTCTGTCTAGGCTTTTGTTTTGAATTGAAAAAATACTTCTTTTCTTGTTCCCTCTTGATCCCAGGCAGCAACCTTGTATCGCCCTGCAGTTCGCCATTGTTTTGTATCAAATCGTAGAACATTAGAATACAATCCCTTTTGTGAATTCATATATTGATCTTCACTGAACACCTCTTTTTCAGAGGGATCAAAGATAACCAAATGCATCGTTTGTTTTGGAGAAAGCGTTTCATAGTCCAATTTTATCTTGACATATTCTCCTTCGCTATACATTGCCTTGTCAAGATTTATCATTATTTTATTTGGCATTACAAACAGTTGCTTTGGCGGAATTTAATAGTCTTATGACATTAAACAGGTGTCAGTAGCTGCATGTGTGAGTTTTGAGTTATCCCAAACTTGTCTACAAAACCAGAAGCCACCTCCAAGACATACTGTGCATGCATCAAGCTTTGGCCGTATATAGTGCAAGGATCCGAAATGCATGGTGGGGCATTTTTTTCTATATACAAGACATTTCCTGAACTGTCAAGCCATATAATATCAATAGGGAATTGCATGTCCTTCATCCATATCGATATAACCTGTGGCTGCGCAAATGGAAAAAGCATGCCCTGACTATATGATAGTGGAGTGTGATATTGTAGTCCTTTATTCTGTCGCTGTAGAGTATCTGCAATTTCAACGTCAAGTAACACATTACCTATCTTGACTTGGCCCTTTGGTAGACCAGTCAAATTTGGACTAGTGTCATTTTGAGAACTGGATATAGATATGACATCATTTGAGACAAGATACTGGATTGCCCCCGCAAATTCATTATCAGATACAGAACCTGATGACCAATACTTTGCATCGTCTTTTATCCATGAAGGAATCTGAGAGGATGGATTATCAGCGTGAATAGTTTGTGGAATAGTTATCATTCTATTATCAATTAGATATTGCATTTCTTGAATAAATTGTGCATCAGTTATCGAACCATCAGACCAAAACTTGGCATCAATTTTTATCCATGATGGAATGAAAACTTGTCCGGTTGCATAATTAGAGTAAGCAATTTTGTTTGTATCAATCAGTTTGTATGATTGTTGACTAACAGAGACCGCCCCGTTTACATTTACAACATGTGAAATTGCAAGCTGTATCAATATTCCAGTATCTTTATCAATCTGCACCAGAATAGAGTTTGTCTGATTGTTGTTTTGTGCGGACATGACATCTCTTGTATAGTTGTTAAATTGTACGGCTTGTTGATGATACGCACTGTTTAGTCTCAGAGGAGTTGGTAGCATATACATGAAATTAGATGCATTACCGCTTGGTCTTGTAAACAATGCTTTTGACAGATCAAGTGTATCATATTCAGAGACAGGTAAACCATTTTGTACTGCACTTGTCTTGATTGTAATGTTCTTGTTGTCAGTCGGATTTTCAAAATCAAATCGTATAGTTTGATTTAGATCAGGTGTCGTGATCTGGTATTTTAGATAATCTCCAGGCAATGCACATATCTGGTTTGTTTGACATGCCGGGTTTTGAGTTTGAACAATAGAGTTTTCAGGCAGAGTTACCACCTCACTCTGCGGAGCATTTTGTGGAAGATTGGTTGATGGCCCCTGTCCATATACTACCATTACCGGAATTTGGTTTCCAGAGGGGGATGTTACTGATGCAGAGTATTGCGGACAAACTTTGGCAAAATTACCCCGCTGACAGTCATTTTCTAGTGCCTGGATATAATGAACCCATGAAACTGCAATTGTGTCAGGCTCCCCAATATATCGTAGTGAAAAGTGTGATAATTCATGAGACAAGATCCATGCTCCTGCCCAGCTCTCAATCTTGGTATCACAAGAACAGACATAGATTGCCTGCATGCCAGTGCCGGTTATTTTATACATTCCATAAAATCCCTGTTGAACTAGCTGTTGACCGACCGTATTATCAGATATTACCACAGGAAGAGTAAATGTAGACAGTCCAGAAAAATACGATTGGTAGTTCTTGAGTGGTATGCAGAGTGAACCCTGTAGATCATGAGATATACCGTACAATGAAAGATATTCGTCTGTAACTACCTGATAAAATTTCAAGCTCTTGTATTCAGAATCAGAACATTTGTCATTTTCCGTTATGTAAAATACTGCATATGATAGATTTGAGCTATCTTGGTTTCTTTGCTGCTGTAATGTTTTAAAATCCTGAACTGTAGAGTTTGTTTGTGCAAATGATGGTATTGTAGATATGATCAAAAGAAATGATATGACTACAGGCAGGACTGTTTTTTTCATGTGGTGAGATTGGGATGTATCTTTGTATTATATGACTTTAATTGTCATAAGATATGTTGTTGTTACATTGTCCATGCTGTAACAGGCTTGATAAAGTAACATTGTTCTCGGAATCTTTAAGTTTGTAACATGGATCAATAGACACATGGCAGAAAATAATCCAGACCTCAGAGAGAAAATAGTTGAAAATAGGGGTACATGGAAAAAATTGCAATTAAAGATACCAGGATTAAGAGAATATCGAAATCTTGAAGACTTGAGAGCGGCAGATCAGTTATTACGCAAACAGGTATCAGATAACATAAACGAGTCCAAGTCAAAGATGGAGGATCTGCGAAAAGCAATAACAGCAAAGGGGGATTTTGGTAACCTTACCCTAGTTGGAGACACCATATCTCAGATACAGCAAATATCAGGTATTGTACAACATTCCCAGCAAGGATCTGCAGGGATATCCCCAAACATAAAAATCGATGGCGGAGTTCTTAACAAGTTATATGAGTATGATTTTAATTTTGTAAACACTGCGGAACAGATTTTTTCAGCATGCTCAAATTCCATATCAGAATATAATTCAGGCAAATCAATACAAGATATTACATCCAATATCAATTCCATGCTCGATGCTCTGGACAATTCTTGGAGACAGAGATTAGAATCAGTTGAAAACATATTGGTTACAAAGTGATAAAAATGACAAAGATTGGAGATTATCTGTAAATGTTTGGACGTAAAAAAGATCAAGATTTGGGTGGAAGCGTAGTTGGTTCAACTACCATAGAATGGGAATCACAATACAAGGAGGGCAATATCATGTGGAAGGTTCCACGATTAATAAGACTCAATGATAACATAGTAGTCCGAGAGGACGAGGTCGCAGTATTTTTCAGAGATGGTAAGGTTTTAACATATTTTGACAAGCCAAATAGATATGCATTGACAGACTTTAATGCACCAATAGTAGGCGGACTCTTGAAGTTTTTCACAGGAGTTGAGCAAGCTGCCGAAGTATACTATTTGCAAAATAGATACATTGATGGCAAGTTTGGCTCGCAGGGACCGTATCAGTTTGTTGACCCTGTTCTTGGCATAGTAAATTTAAGAATATTTGGAGAATACAGATGGAAGATCTCTTCTCCAGAGAACTTTGTGAACCAGTTTGTTGGAACATTTGCAATGCAGACATCTGATGCAATAGAATCACGACTAAAAGAGCAGATTGTCCTCTTGTTGTTCAATGCAATTGGAAAGATGAAAGAAAGTGGAATGAAGGTTACCGACCTGGCATCAAACTTGCAAAACATTGAACAGGTTGTACTGGCCAACGCACCTTCAAGCTTTGGACAATATGGATTAGAAATAAACAAGATATCGGGATTAACAATCAGCCTTCCAGAAGAGGTACAAAAAGCAATCAATACAAGGTCAGAGATGTCAGTACTTGGTGTAAATTACATGCAGTACCAAGCAGGTCAGGCCATGACAGAAGCGGCAAAAAATCCTTCAGGTGGAGCAGGATCTATGGCAGGCCTTGGAGTTGGATTTGGAGCAGGATCGGGTATTGGTTACGCAATGGCAGGCCAGATGGGACAAGGAATGTACCAGCCCCCAATGAAACAGTGTCAAAAGTGTGCTATGATGATGCCAGTATCAAATAATTTTTGTCCAAACTGCGGAGCATCTCAACAGCAAACAACGCAAAAACCTCAAGGAATCACATGTCCAAAATGCAATACCATAGTTGCAACAGATTCCAAATTCTGCTCTCATTGTGGAAATGAGATGAAATCAGGATAGGTAAAAGAAAATGTTTTGTGAAAAATGTGGTATACAACTTCCGGACAACGCGGTCTTTTGTATCAAGTGTGGTACAAAACAGACAGCACCTGAGACACCTGTTAGTTCATCAGATACAAGTACAGAAGTAAAGGAGATAAAATGCCCAAATTGTAATGCCTCAATCACACCCAAGTTTGGAGAGATGGTGGTGACATGTGAGTATTGTGGAAGCAGCATAAGTCTTGAAAACAAGGGATGGAAAAACATTGCAAAGCACACAATGCTGCCGATTACAATATCTGACCAGGACCAGATCACTGCAAGACTACACCAGATGATGGACAAGGGTCTATTGCATCGACATCTCCAAGAGAGTTCAAAACTAGACGATCTTGAACTTTCCATGGTACCATATTGGATTATTCCAGTATCAGCAAAGACAAATCTTATTGCTACAGACATTGCAGTCCAAGTTGGGAGCATTGCAGCAACTGTTGCAATGGCCGGACTCATGGGAGGAGCAATGAGTGGAAATTCAAGACAAGGTGGAGGAGGAAGTTTCGGCGGTGGAATGATGGATGGGATGTTGTTTGGCACCATGATGGGCGGCGGTGGAATGATGGGCGGGGGCGGCAATGCCACAAAATCATATACAGTAGATGAGAATTACAACTGTCCCGTAATTTCAGTAAAATCATTGACAGCATACCAACCACATGGATATGAGTTTACACTAGACAGCAGAGTAGATTTCGATTCGAAAAATATTCCCAAGTCAGTCAAGATCTTAAATGGCGACATCAATGAGGATACTGCAAAAAACCAAGCAAAAATTATTGTAGACCAAATACAATCACAGAAAGTTCATTCCAAATATCACATGATTCGCCAGATGGAAACGCAAGAAGATGTATCAGAAGGAGAATTATTACACGTACCAATATGGTTTGCCCAATATGACCATAAAGGCAAAAAGATAATCCTGATAATTGACGCAAATTCTGGAAATGCCATCAACAGCATAGGGTTATAACATTTCAAAGAAATATCTAAAAAATGGTCCGAGTCATGCAGAGTTTAAAATAAAGTTTGTCTGCAAAATTAGTCTTGGCATACAATGACAATCCAGTATAACGATACCTGTAAATCTTCTCTGGTTTTCCCATCCCTGCAATAACGGTGTTTGTAGACACTGCAAATACAGCCAACAAAAAGAGATTACATTACACTTGAAAAATTGGTACTAATTTGCAGTTTGGCATCATTCCAAGATATGTCAATGCCTACAAGCCTATTTTGAAACAACAGTAATTTTTTACCATCAGGCCTCAAAGTACAAGATACATGCAGGAATTTGAGAGCCCGGAGTGTTTTCAATCTCCTGTAGACGGTACTCAGGGGCATGTTACAAGCCAACGAAATAGCAGAAGCAGTAGAGGGGTTCCCAGTTGTCACGCCCAAAATGGCCCTGCAATGCCCATCCAACAGAGTTCGTAAAATCACATCCTCGTTTGTTTCTGATTTGGTTCCAATGGAAGATAAAATTTGCATATTATCTAACTTTTTTTAGATTATTAAAGTCGGTACGTATACACTGTAATACAATCAAACACAGGATCACATCTAGTGATATGACATTACAGGGAAAAATCAGTGTTTCACACATAGACAATGTCAGAGATGCATGAGAAATAATTTAGAAAAAACATTTTCTTTTAATGACTCATGATTAAAAATAAAAAAAGATGGATGGCAGATTAGGAATAAGCTGCCGCGATTGAACCGTACATTGTGGCATATGCTTGATCGATTGCTTGATCTCTTGTAGCATCAGCATTGCCAACTGCAGTTACATGGCTTGAATTTGCTGTGGCAATTGCGCTATCTCGTGTTTGAGCCATTGGAGCTACAGAATTCCAGTATGACTGCAAGCCAGTATTCCAAGCCTTACTATCTTTTGTGTAAGCATTGTCAAGTGTAACATGTGCTGTGCTTTCTGCAGTAATGTATGCAGTCTGCGCAGATCCAATTGCTTGGTCTCTTGTTACATCAGCAGTTTCCACTGCTGTTATTCTTGTCTGTCTAGCTTGTAGAATAGAATTATCTGCAGTGACATGTGCTTGACCTATTGTCTGTGAACGCGTTGCAAGAGTAGAGTTACCAATTGCGGTATAGAATGTACTCTGTGCCGTCCCGTCTGCACCATCACGTGTTGCAAGTGCACCATAGACAGAGTTCTGGTATGCTGACAATGCATTATCTACTGCCTTGTCACGAGTAACGTCTGCTGACACAGTTGCAGTTATTCTTGCATTCTGAGCTGTTGCAATTGCTTGGTCTCTTGTTGCCATAGCAGGACCAATCACTGTTACACTTCCATGTGCACCTCTGACTGCAGTATTGTATGCAGCTCGTGCTTGTTGTGCAGCCTGATCATATGCAATATTTGCATCCCGTACTGCTTGAGAGTGAGCAAGTTGTGCAGCATGGACGGTTTGTCTGTATGCAAGAGATGCTGTTTGCACTGCCTGACGGTATGTTGTTGCATCAGTTTGCAATGTTTGCCTTAGTGTTTGTCTTGCAGTTTGCTTTTCACTAGTTCCTACATTGGCATTTACGCCAGCATTAGTATTTTTACCATTGCCGGTGTCTGCCATCGCCTGCAAAGTCATCAAATTACCTCCAAAAATTGAGACAAACAGTACAGCTGCTACTGTAAATGCTGTCGCTTTTTTTGTCAGATTCGATTTGATTACCTTGGTTGTTTTTGTGGTATTCATGTTGTTTCTTGCCAAGTGTTATAGCATGTGGATATAAGGCATTACGGAACTTTGTAAACTAACAAAGTACAGTGGAACTGAGAAGAAATCTTTATCAAACACATATTGTACGGTCTGCTACTTGTTATCATCACATGCAGCACAATATGTCTCACATAGTTTTCATAGTATTAATCATAAGCAATTCTTAATTATCCGACTAATGGTGACACAGAGGTATTGCATACTAGAGTGAATGAAAAAATGACATCCGCTATATTGCTTTTTGGGATTTCAGTAATTTTGATTTCATCTTATCTTGTATTTGATTCACAATTAAAATTTAATGCATTTGCTCAAATTCCTGGTGACCCTAATGCAGGTCCAATTCCCGAAGGCAACTTCACCATCACAAGTACTGGTCCAATTCCTGAGGACAATTCTACAGATCCAACTGCAATTACAAACCCCATGGATGGTATCCCAGATGCAAGCAGCATGAATCAGAACTACAGTAACACAATCCCATCAATTGACAACATGACAAGTCTTGGAAACATGGCAAGTCCAGACAACATGACAGATAATGTAAATATCGTAGGTCAAGACAACATGACAGGTCTTGGAAACATGAGCCCATCATCAAGTACTTACATGTCAACCAATAGTACATTCAGTAGATTGCCTCCACTTGAGCAAGTCAAATCAGGAGTTAGTCCAAAAGATGTTACATGCAAGCAGGGTTTTACCTTGATCATGAAAGCAGATGACGGATCACCAGCCTGTGTAGATCCCCAAGTCATGCAGATTCTAATCCAACGCGGATGGTAAATTTTCGCCATACAGACAAGATGTAATCATAAATAACGGGCAACATGTTTTACCCACTAGTCAAGAAACAAGATTTAGACCTGCATGGAATATGCCACTAATGAAAGGGACGTGATTCCCTTGTCTTGATTTACTTTTTTAGAATAAATGAATTTTATGGACTGGAATTCTCCTTACAACAATAATAAACTGACTTGGAAACCAGTCTGTTACAAGCACATGACGCCTTGTAACAATCCAACAGGATACACATTTTATGGTCTGATGTTTATTGAAATAGTGTCAGATAAAAAAAATGAAAGAAAATGGCGTGTGTTCTTTTCCATAGTTGTTGGTACAATAGGCTTTTGGCCTTTTCATTCTTGTGGATCCAAACCTGTTATTTTCAATGATGTTGACACCTAAAGATAAGTATGATTCATGCAATTCTGAATGGTGTTTTCAGGGTTACATCATTTTGATCGTAACATTTCTGATTTTTAGTTCTGAAAAAGACAAGATTCAAGAGTATTCCATCAGAATCATGGTTGCACTTGATTGCAGTATATTCCTAGTGCTTAATATTTTCAAGTCACATTATACATTATGACATCCATTCAAGATTTCCAAGACAATGCTAGGACAAAAAGATCCCTTGACATGCTTTTGATTGACAGAAGTAATGAATTTCATGAACTTGCAAGTGCCATAGAATACTCGACAAGACACAACAACTGGGAAGGGTTTATCCTGAAATTCTGTCTAGAGTTCAACGATTGTTTTAAAATGTGGTCAAACAGGAGCAATCACGAAGACCATCACATGGTACACAAGTGTATGACAATAATGAACCAAATCGGGCATGGAAGATCAAATATTACACAGATGGCCAAAATTCAGAACATGGCATACAGAATAGCCAAGGATTTCAATGTCATATATGACAGGCTATGACAGTATTTTGAGCTAGAATTAAAATAATTTTTCCTGGTTCTTACCATACCATGTAATTTCATCCAGTCCCATTGCAAGCCGTAGCTTGTTTGCAGTAACAGGTGAGAATCCTTCAAAATGATTGTTTGCCATTATCACCGCAAACGATATCTTGTTTTTTACATCATCTAGTTTTTCTGCCCATTTTTTTATAGATGTGACTCTATCTTTTTGAATGGTCCCAAACAAGCGTTCAGGAATTGTCCTGTCTCCAATCAGCCGGACATATACAAAGTCTGTTGTCACATTACATGGATTTATCACGCCCTGTACTTCATTCCATACAAGACAAACATTATTTCCTGAGAGAAATTTGTATGACTCGTCTGTAAACCACGAATGGTGTCTGCCTTCCACTGCGTAACGATAACCATTTGGAAGATGCTTTAACATTTTTTCAAGGTTTATCCTTGCTTCTGCAAATGACAACGATGGTGGAAGTTGTATTACAAGAATTTTCATTTTATGATCAAGATTTCGGATAGTGTTTAGAAATTGGTCCAAAATTGGCCCAGGCTTGAGTCGTGCATCGTGTGTTATTTGTTTTGGCATCTTGGCAGTAAAGATAAAATCATCAGGCGTTTCAGAGAACCATTTTTTTGTTGTGGACTGGGACGGAATATTGTAGAATGTTGAATTTATTTCGGTGATACCAAATGTCTTTGAATAATATTTTAGATAATCGGAGCTTGCCACAGCCTTTGGATAAAATGACCCAATCCAACCTTGATAGCTCCAGCCTGTACATCCAATTTGAATGTCCATCACACCATCAAAAAAACTGGAAGATATGAAGATATGTCGGTTTCTTTTGACCAACAAATGTTTGTTGAACCAGTCAGGGATTACAGAGTTTACACATGACATCATTCATGAACATTGTTAGGTAAGAGTTAAATGAAAAAAAACCAATGTATATCATGGTAAAAATATTCCTAATCATACTTGCTGCAAGTGTATGTGGTGCAATTGTCATATCTGTTGGCATGCTATCAGCATCAGGATGGAGTACTCCAGGCACATATACTGGAACAAGTGATGCATCAAGAGCACCCGCTAGTACAACAAATTGCTATTCATTTCAGACAGGATGCAATAGTACGTACAACATCATACCACAGAATGCTATGGACAGTGGAGCATATTTGGGTAGCAATTATCACTCATAAAATCCATTTTTCCTAAATTTTTGAATTGCAGCTTGTCAGTGTTTTTACTTTGTTTCGTAGAACAACAACAAGTGCAACTGAAATTATAGATATTATTCCAGCACTAGAAAATATTTGCATGTAAGACAGTGCCGATGGAAACACGCCTGATACATTAGGAATTGTTTGACTATACATCTGCTGAAACATACCTGCAACTGATGGTCCAAGTGATTGTCCTACAAGAATAAGTAATACAGACATGCCAAGCGATATCCCTTCAACTTTTGGCGGAGATGATACCAAGATTATATTAAATCCGCCTACAAATGCAAACGATAATCCTACAGATATTATACCAAGTGCTAAAGATATCATAAATTCAGTAGAGTGAAATGCCACTAACCCAAAAAATCCTATTGTGCACACAATGGTTCCAAGTGCAGTAAGCCTGAAATTTCCAACCTTTGATACTATAAAGCCTGATGCTGCAGAAACTGTTAGCGATATTATCATGAAGGGAAGCTGGACATTTGCTGTTGATATTGCATCTCCTCCAAAGCCTAATGGTTTTGGACTCTGTATCAATATAGGAATGGTCTGATATACCATGAATGTAGATATGCCTACAATCATCAATATCACATTAGTTGGCAGGAGTATTTTGTTTGCAAGAATATTGAGATCAATTAATGGGTGAGGCGTCCTTTTTTCCAGAGCAATAAATACGATCACAGATGCTGTAGATCCTGCAAAAAAGACAAGAGAATTCATGTTTCCAATTGCTATTTCTTCAAGATATGATACGCCCATCAGAAATAAAATCACCGTAACAGAAAGTGCGATTGCACCTTTGATGTCAAGACCATGATATTTCCCAGGATCTATTTTTGGAATACAAATAAATTTTGACATTATCACTGCGAGCATTATGGCAATTGGAAATACAGAAAAAAATGTTGCGTGCCATCCATAATTTGAGATGATTCTAGCACCGACAATTAGTCCAACCACAGAGCCCCCAAAAAATGTCGAGGTGAATATCCCTTGTGCAATTGCAAGCTTTTCTTTTGGGAAAATATCACGCACAATGCCAAATGCTATCGGGAACATGGAAATTCCAATACCTTGTGCGACTCTTGCAAATATCATAAAATAGAATGAATTTGCAAACCCGCCTCCCAGGATTCCTACAGCATATATCATCATCACAACAAGCAAAATCTTTTTTTTGCCGTACATGTCTGAGAGTTTGCCTGCAATTGGCGTCATCACCGCACCGGCAATAAGATATGAGGACAGGATCCAAGATGATGTGCTGTATGAAATACCAAAATCTTTTATAAAATTAGGAATTGCTGGCAATACCATTGTTTCGCCATACATTGTAACTAGAGCAAGGCTGCTGATTATCGCAAGTGACATCCATGCAGAAGTAGATATTGTAGTAACATGGCTGTCTGGTTTGTCATTGTCATCCATTAATCATCATCCCTTTTGCTTTCACAAGTCAGAAAATAACAGTATTGTTATCAATTGAGTGCATGTCAAGTAAAAAGATCGTTGCCAAGTGTTATGCCAGATTGCGGTTTTATGTTTTTTAAGAGCGATTTTTCTCAACCTTCTACGGTCCAAGTGCAAAACACATCTGCTTGTAAGAGCATGCTACAATCTACCCTAGATTTACAATGACTTGAATTTCTTTATTGCCTCTTTTGCCAATCTCTCTTTTTCTTCTTCGGATATTATAGTGGGATCTTCTGTGGCCAATACCCTGTTGTACTCCTCTTCAGTGTTTGATTTCATCTTCTTTTTTTCTTCCATGATACCATCAATTGTTTTCCACTATATCTATCAAGAGATCATTCCATCGTAGATTCATCAGCCACATAATGCTTCATTAACGAAATGATGTACGATGACGTACGAATGTTCTCATGTGAATAGTTTGTATGAATAAACCTCATTTTTTCATGTATAGACAATGCTTTTGTCCATATCTGTTTCATGGTAGACCTATCAATTGGCCACAAGGAATCGTTTGTTGTTACCATTATCCTGCCACCAGAATACTTGGCAGAAAATGACTTGGTCTGGGTTGTAAACTGTTTGGGCTCTGCAAGATCTACCACCATCATACCCCAAAACTCGTCAAACTTCACGGTATTGATACAGACAATCTTTGATTTAACTAGTTTCACCCTCTATTTTGTTGTTGCAGCAAAAACATGTGTAAACAGTTTTGGATTCTTTTATAGACTTGTCCATTGGCGAGCCGCACTTGTGACATTCCATGAAAATAACGTATATTTCATTCTACAATAAGATTATGTTTATTTTTTTTTCGAATTTTATAGTTTTTATTTCTTTTGGACAACACTTTAAAATCATGAAATTGTAAATAACTAATGAGCTCATTCGGTAAAAAAATGGTTCTAAATAAAATGTATGACCACTTTCTTCACATTGCTCCCCAGTATCGTGATCTACGAACAACAGATTTGGGTCCCATATTGTTTATCACAAACAAGTTGCAAGGCCTTCCAAAGATACATGCCGCAGACATTGGATGTGGGACAGGCAGATATAGCCTCAAGTTTGTGCAGCATCTTGGTGAAAAATGCCATCTTTTCTGCCTTGACAACAACAGAGAGATGTTAAGGTACCTACGAGAATATTTTATAAAAAATGGCAGCACAAATTTTACTCCAATTCGAAGCGACTCGCACAATATACCACTAAAGACAGACTCGCTTGACTGCGTCATGTCATTTAATGCAGTGCATCATTTTTCACTTCCAGATTTTTTAAGAGAGTCTTCACGGGTACTCAAAAACAATGGCAGGTTGTTTGTGTATACCAGATTGCGAGACCAAAACGCCAAGACTATTTGGGGAATGCATTTTCCCTCATTTAATAAAAAAGAAGACAGGTTATACGAATTAGATGAGCTAAAGTCGGCATTGGAAGAGGATAAGAACCTGAACATCGATTCTATCAAATTCTTTGAACACCATCGAGTATATCCACTGGAAAAACTAGTCGAACAGGTAAAAAATCATCACTATTCAACATTCAAGTTTTACAAAAAGCAAGAGTTCAAGGAAGCATTGCACAAGTTTGTCCAAAACATTTTGAACCATTATGATGACCTAGACAAGATAGCATGGAAAGATCATAATACGCTTCTTGTGATAAAAAACAGACAGTAAAATTCTGACAGATTATTTTAAATCTTGTCAAAACTATTCCTGGTCAATTCATGTCCTCTTAGGTACCTTGGTTCACTTGGATTATGTTTTTCTTTTTTGTTTACACGTGGGACAAATAGGACCATAGTCGAGGCTCTTACTAAAAATGACTTTTTTACAGTCAAGACAATAATAAATTGGCACGAGTATTCCCAAATTAGGGTGGCTTTAAGGAACAATTTTAGCATTTCATATGAGTTCTAGTCACATGACTGGCAACTATATACAGGACGAGAAAATAAAGATTATTTCAGGTATACAACATCAAACTCTAAACAACCCCAACTTCATGCAGAGTAATCAAGCCATTATCATCTACCAAGCCTTTGATTTCAGGTAATACTTTTTCGAGTTTTTGTAAATCGTCAATGACCTCGATAACAAGGGGCATGTTTATCGATATGCCTTCGATATGGGTATTAGAATCACCTCTTTTACCATATCCTCCCATGCCAGTCCATATGGTCGCACCAGATATTGATCCTTTTTTCAGTATCTCAAGTACCAGAGACTGGACACGTTTTCCCTTTACGGTGTCGTTCTTTTTTATTCTAATTACAAGCGACCACATCTTCATTGTTCTCATCTCAACCCTCCAAGTATTACGCTTGTCAAGGCTCTCCCTCCAAAGATTGCACCAAGTGACAAGCCAACATTTGCAATTACAGCGATTATCACCAGTGAATACTGTTTGGCATCCATTAGATTAACAGATTCTAAGGCAAAAGAAGACATTGTGGTAAGCCCCCCACAGAACCCCACTGCAATCAGCAAAGTATATTTTTCATCCAGGTTCCATTGTTGTGAAAGCATTGCAAATGAACCAAGTATGAAACTACCAACAACGTTTACAATCAAGACATTGACAGGCAATGCGCCAATCAATAACGGCGATTTCGTCACACCATACCGTAGAAAAACTCCAGCCAGTCCACCTGCTGCCAGAAATATTATTTCAATTCCTTTCATTGGTATGATCATTTTTCTTGATTGTTATAAGCATGTGGTATTGTAAATCATTTGTCATTCTCAAATCTGTCTGCCCAATGTTTTCGAGTTTCATATTGGAATGTTGGAGGCGGGCTTGTATCTTTTCCTCTTTTCATTGCACTCTTTGACACTCGGCTGCTCCACCAAAATATGCCTACAGCTATTACAACGGCAAATGCCGTCATAGAATAGATCACTTGTGCAGAATAGTTTCCTGTAGACGATATTCCACTACCTTGCGGTGGTTGAGGGCTAGCACCAAAGTATTCAATACCGCCTATGTTTGTCACTGCCACATAGCCATCAATTTGTATACTAGCAGAGCTTGCTCTCTCAGTATAGCTTACTGGATAATCAACATCTGATTTTAAATCTGAATTTTTGACAATTGGATACATGGTTCCCTCACTTATGTTGCTCTCACCAGTTGCGTATGTAGAGACAACTACTTTTTGTCCACGATATCCAAGATTACTTGAATCAACAATTGTATATGCAGGATCAAACAAGTGTTGCCATTTTGATATAGGATCACTCATTAGATCATTTGACGACATCAATGGAATCTCAAATAGGTTTTCCGCATTTGACCCTTTCAGTTTGTCATAAAGATCTGGAAGCTGTTTTTTGATAAAATCGATAGGCGAGTTTATGTCAAACGGTCCATAATTTGGAATATTAATCAACACAGGATCTTGTACTGTCAATCCTCTCCACTGAGTATCAAGTATGGCAGCACTATCACTAGTTGCGGGCCTTAACACATAGTTTGATATTGTTGGAACAAATATTATCTTGTAATCTATACGTGCTTGACTGTCACTTGGATACAGTGTCGCTTCATATGTAATGTCTACATCCGTAATATTTGAAGCACTCTTAAGGTTTCCAATAATTTCAGAATCAAGATTCCTGATAAGAGATGTTTTCATTGGATCAGATGGGTTAACATGAAATGTCATGGTAATATTTTTACCATTTAGCATGTTCTTGATTTCTCCACCTTGTGAATAATCAATCACGTATGTTCTTTCAAATTGAAATGTCGGTTTTGCGGTATGTGATGTAGTACTAAGTTGTGCAACAAAATCTACTGCATTGGCAGGAGATATGAATCCTGTAACTATGACAATTGCAAGTATTAGTAAATATGTCAGATTTTTGTACCGACCCAATTTTTGTTTTTTTGTGTTCATTTGTCTACCTATTTAATTGCCATTAGGTAGACATTATCAGCGCCATTCTTGGGCAGTTTAGGAGTTTATTCCAAGGCTAATGTCATAGCCTCTTTTAGATGTAGCACATGGTGTTTTTAAGTTTTATCATAATTACTGCGTTCATTATTCAATTTGAGAAACAAGTAAGACTCGGATAACAAAATGCATCCTTTCATTCTTCAAGGATTTTAAATTTGACATTTCCTATCATGTGATGCGGGCAGTGTATCATAATGGATACATCTAGTTACATCAAGACTGGAGAAAGCGATTTAGAGAAATTTCACAATGGAGATAATATTAGAAAGTAATGGATCCCTCTAAAGAATTTAGGCAGTAGTTGAATCTATCAGATTTTTGGGGTTTTTGTTAAACTTGCTTACAATGTACTGTATCTTGTCGTCTCCTTCCGGCATCGGATTTGCACACTTGCCGCATTTTGGCAGAACTACCACAGCATCATAGTCAATCTCGCCTATGAACCTGTCACATTTGGAACAATGGACGGATTTTTTATCGTAGATATTCATGACATAATATATGGTCGCCCACACTATTAAGGGTGATAGATATTTCCCGTCAAATGTAAAATAATTCAGATATCAACTTGTTGTTACAAACCGTTGACCTCATCCGTTAAATGTCAGATATGAAATAACATGTCATGTCATATTCTGACTGGATGCCATTTAACAAAGAAAACATAGGCAAGGTACCAATCAAAGCAGGAGTCTATTTTCTTGGCTCAGAACATGAAACGACATACATTGGTGCAAGCAACAACATACACGAAAGACTGGAAGAACACATGAATTCAACAGATGTATGTATCAAGGGTACAGTCTCATTTTGCTACCATGAAACCTTGTTCCCAGAGGCTGAAGAAGAGAAACAGTTAACAGCATTCCAGTACGAGCACGGAAGACTGCCAAAATGTAATAAATCAAAATAAAATAAACGTCTATACCATATGAACATCAATATAACAGTTCGAATCCAAATTGAGACTTGTTTTACCAACTAGACAATCTTAGATCCACTTAAAATACAATTTCCACGTATGTATATAGTGCAAGGTTCAAGCGCTCTGGATAAATATGATTTAAAGAAATCGCATCAAGCCCTAAAAATGCTCCTCATTGATAGAAGTAATGAATTTCGCATATTTGCCCAAGGTATAGGATATCCAATCAACACAAATAACTGGGAATTAATAGTCTTGAATTTTTGTCTGGATTTTGTTGATTGTTTTAATGTAATGTCTGGTGAAAATTCTCTTGATCACAACCAGATTCACAAATGTATGACGCTCATAAGACAAATTGCAAGAGGCAAGTCAAATATGACTGAAATGACACATATTGAGAATACCGCATATCTGATTGCAGAAGATTTCAAGTCAATTTACAAAAGAATGGAGTAAGACTGGATAGCAATACAATAGGAATTATCCGGTAATCCTCAGACTACCTTTTCACTGATCCGGCATAGGCGCGTCAGTGATTCATTCCGTTGGTTGCTACCCACCCAGTTATACACTTGATAAAATAAAAAGGTGATCGTTTTAGTTTTTGTCTCATACTAGGTTAATCGGTTATTTTCATTGAGATTGTGTGTGCCGTAAACCACGTGATGATAACGACATTTGATGGAATCCAACATTGCCATGACCTTCAGGCATGACAATCAATACTATCCAGAATGTAAGAAATTGTGTTTTAGACTATTTTGCAGCCTGTATTTTTGCCAGTTCTTCAGTAGCAATAGTCTTTTCAGATTCATACATGGTTCTTTGTAGATTACTAAGACTTTGATCTTTAAGCTTTGCATCTACCTGATTGATTCGTTCCTGGCAGAGTTGGATTGATTTATCCATTGCTTCTTTCTTGTTCACAGTCAATCTAAGATTAAATCAGTAATTTAGCAATATCTATTTACCATAGACACTATAGGTATCATAGATATCGCCAGATTCATCATCAAAAGTTGTTAAATTATAATTGATCAATCACTAGAATAATTTGGATTTAATCTTTAAAACTGATTACGTCATACACGAAAATCAAGTGTCAGAGATTACTCCCGAGCGATTACAGGCCCTAGCCCAACTTAATCGGCTAAACAACATTATCGCTCCCTCTATGTTTATTGTTTACAAATAAGCATAGAGTTGCTTTTTTTTAATTCAATTGCCCAGAGTTAAAAGTGATCAATGTTCAGACATGGATTCGTTTTTTGATATCAAGAAATTGGAGAAAGGATATTTGTGATAGTTTTCTCCTGTTTCTTCTCAGCATTACACAGAAAGCCTCCTCTCAAGAATTTCAGAGAGATCTGTTTCTTTTTGGTTTTATGAGTAATGTTACCAGTGGCACACCATATATCACAGCATTAAGACCATAGAACACAGTCCAGTGTAAACCAGTTTTAGACACACATTCATTCTTTTTGTAGTTTATATCAACCACGATGTGGTTTTGAGTAGATTCCTTGCAATCAAGACTGGCTAATGTGCCATACCAAAAATATGAGACTGGCATAAATGATACAGACAATGCTACAAGAACCAAGATTCGAATTTTTATTGATTTTGTATTTGGTGGCCACAAATTTGATTTCAGCTTCTGAACTCTTCTAGTTACACGTTTTTATTCATAAATGTTACATTTGAGTGCCTAGCGATTCATCCTAGAAACAATATCCGTATATCCCAGAATCACGTATTATACCCCATGTCTACACAGACAGATTCGTATAAGAGAGCAGGAAAACGACATGATGAGTATCTTCCCATAGGAGTAGCGCTGCTATTGGCAAGCTGCCTTGTGACGATATTTGTGATCAATCCACAAAGCGGTGGATACGCTGGAGGCTCCAATCAACTAGCATTTTGGGAAAGTGCAGGTATGATATGGGCAGGCGTGCTAATAGGATTCATAGCACTAATCTTCAGATCAGTCTAAAACAACAACCAAGAACAGAATGCAATATACCAGCATCGCTTGTGCAATTTTGTTGCCTTGTACATGCATTTTTTAAAAAATTAAAAAAATAATTTATGACACAAGTTGTCTTCCACATTTTGAGCATGTTACATGATACATTTCCATGTATACTTTCTGTTTTGTGTCAACCTTGACACATTGTTTCCCACCTTCTTTGCATAGATGACAAAATTCTTGTTCCATATGATATAATGGTGATTCAAAGATATAAGATTAGATCAAAAAATTTTAGTATATGCAGTTTTCATCGAGTTACAGCCAACAAGACTCAAAAATTTTTCCTACAATTGTCAAAACAGTATCAAAACTTGTGAAATCATTTAGTATATTTCTCTATAACAGCCTGTTCTCCAATATTGCGTATTTCACCCAGTAATTCTTCCAGAAGACTAAGACTTTGTAAGATAAGTGTATTCTTTAATTTTCCAGTTTCCATTTTATTTTTTAGTACCAGTTTTTCATTATATGCAAAACTTGAGAGGCTGATACTATCTTGCATATTCAAGCCCACGTAGAATTTCACATAGTCAGAAACAGTTCTGATACCCATGGTTAAAAGTGTGGTTTACCAGTATTTGATTCATGTTCAAAAAGAGACAGAATAGACCTGCAATCTGGCCATACAGGATTTTACTAGACACGATGTAAGATTGGAGGATCTGTTCCCAAAACAATGATTGGGCTCTGTAAGGTACACCTACTCGTGGAAATTATATAACCAACATAATTTGACAAGTATTCGAATCTTTTCAAGTTGGAATATTCTAATTTCTCATGACTTGGTAGAGAACCTAAGATTTTCTCTTTACTAAGGAAATCAGTAATGAATAGAGAGACGCTTAAAAAAAAATCTAGGAGGTTGATCACTAGAAAACCAACTCCCACAGGAATTCATATACAAAATTTCATAACAGTCGCACATTATGATTCATCATTCAAGTCTTGGCTTGAGAACTCTACTGTGGATGACATATAGAGACCGTGGATGCAGATTCACCTCTCTACATGGTTTTGTCATTCCACGGTTTCTACTTACAATGTTTTCACATCAGATGGATATATCCAACAGTATGTTTAATTCAAACATACTTTCCATCATTCTCAGAGTAGTTATTTTACAATAAACAAACATAGTCTTTTCTATTCACATATACAATTAATATTGCAGATTCTCTACAAGCGGAAGTTCTAGGGATCAATCCCTCAGAACAACCGCACTTGAATCTGATATTTTTTACATGATCACAAGTCTTTGAGATTCTCATTTTTTGGCTAAAAAAGCAGGCAATGCAAGTGAAGATATCATGAAATGTGGAAAGATAGTTCAATCAAACCAAAAAAAACAATTATGAAGTAGCAATGATATGAAAGTGATTGTCCCTATCTATTTCTTTTATTTTTTTTATAAACATAATGTGCCGTGACTATTAATACGGATGCAAATATTACAACTACAATCATTGCAGGCAATAGAATTAGCCCCATATTGAGAAATTGAAATTGTGGTGATGAAACAAAAACTGTAAATTTTGCTGCGTTTATAACAGTTGGAGCATCAACTCGTAACCATATGTAATAAGTTCCACCGCTTGGAAAGGTATAGTTCTCTGAAAAATCTCCTCCGTGTATTGTCCTAGTCTCAAATTTATGCACTATACCGTTTGAAGTTTGACTGGTTTCTGGACTCAATATTGTTATAGTTTCATTAAAGATCTTGATATGCTCACCAGTTTTTAGATCTTGAACACTAAAGATCATGGTAGAAACACTACCTGTAGTAGGAGTAGGCGGAACAATGTCAAATTGCATGCGAATATTATCATTTTGGTTTGTCCAATCTTGATAGTTAAGTCCATAAAGATGCCCATATGATGGAAAACTGGGAACAAATACAATACTGCAAAGCAATATCATTTTTATGACTCTGAAAAAACTAGATTTTGAATTTATTTTCATTCAATAGTTTTAGAATAATCTAGACTTATAATGCATTATAATGATTTTTTGCGTGCGTGTAGGATCAAGGAAAACATGTATATGATTTTTAAGGAATCCATGTTTGATGTAACAAATGAAAAAAATACGATTAATTTTATCAGTATGTTTTTGTATTTTGATCATTTTTGCATCTCATGATGCAAGTGCCAAGTTACCAATTCTAGGTATGTCGGGCGAAGGTATTTTTGGAGCCATGAATTGGCAACCCGATGCACTAAATTCAGATTCTGAGGCAATAGGAAATTATGAAGTGGTTGTCGCAACAGACACATTTTCTCCCACAATAGGTCAAACGGTCCACATCCAATTCAAAGTATACAATTACAACCAAGGTTATTATCGTGATAAATTGAATTATGCAGAGATGGGTGTTAACCACTTTACAATGGGAGTAAGAGTATATCACAATGATGTGCTCATGCATGAGTTTCTGCCGCAGTATCACGATGGAAGTTCATGGAATACCAGCTATACCTTTACAAAATCAGGAAATTATGTATTAAGAGTAGATTTGTACAATATTGACAAAAACAACAATGTTGTAACATATATTTTCAATATTCCAGTATCAACAGAATTTGGTCCTATTTTTCAATATATCATAATTGCAGCAGCAGCAGCATTTGCGACAGTCTTGGTATGGGTCAAATTCACCATGATGAAAAAGTCTCAACAGCGATAACTATGCATGGCTAGAACGTATGCATTTTTTTATGAGTAAAAAATGTGTTTACATTCATGCTGTGATGTTACACATCATAACAGAATCGTGATTCTAGTGTACTACCATTACTGGACAAAATGAATTCTCTAGAACATGCCTGCTAACACTACCGAGAACCTTGATTTTTTCAATGCCTCTTAATCCTTGGCTGCCCATCATGATGGGACACAACCACATGAAAGGCGGTTTCGGATATGGTGGACAAGGCTGGAACAGATACGCTCTAGGTAATAATACCACACCACAATCTTCTGGAACACAATAGTTCCAAAAGATTTTTCTTTTTATTTCATCATCAGCATTCAATAATGAGTATTTGCGCATTTAACTTGGATAATCTTGCATTTTTGGTCAGGATCATATTGCTATGTGCAGAACAATGATGAAACATTTTTTCCAAATCGAGTCACATCCATTTCTGATGTAATTTCTATTGTATCAGATTTAGGAAATCATATACCAGACAAATCATGGATGCTCTATCTTTTAGAGGCATTTAACAGCCAACAAATTCCAATAGAACTAAATCTTATTTGTTCATTTAACGATGATGGTAAGTTTCATGCCATATTTGGAGGGGTTAACCGATACGAGTTTAAAGTCAAACCATTAGTAAATCATTCATATCTGCGTCAAATCATTATGGAGCCAGCAAAACATAGAGTACTATATCACCTCAATGATAACACTACAGGTGAAACTGATTCCTTCGTTTTGCAAATAGATGATAATTCTTTTGATTTTTCAATAGTACAGCACTTCACAGGGCTTGAGTGGCACAACAGAGTGGGAAGCACACCATATCCAGTTAGATTTGAGGCAGAGATATCACATTTATCATACGGAATAAATGATGATCCTTCTGATGTACTATCTTTGATATATTTCCCATACAACCAATTAATAAAAAATCAAAAAGGTCTTGCCAGAGCATATCCCGTATCTCATCACAGTTATGAAATTAATGATGGTTACATTACATACAAAATCGGATCTGGAGAGCATGATCGAGACTACAGACAAGTTTGATAATTCAGGTTGTCAATCCGGTAAATATTTTCTTACATTGCAAGGGTATGCAATATTCAAACAGGTTTAATAAAATTCCAAGGTCTGCACCAGAACAGTTTTAGTTGACACGTACAAGTATTTAGAGATCTTGAACACAGGATTTGCTATTTTCTATGCTTTCAAGCAAACATTTTTCAGAAGTGTGTGCCTTGATCGGACTGATTTTTTCTACACTCTTCGCATTTCTTGATCAATTTGCATCATCCACCTCATCATCAATATTTTTCTCTGATCTTGACAAAAATAATTCCTCATTCCTTCCATTGTCTTCTCCCCATTTTCTTGTTCTACTCTCATAGTACTCTTCCCATTCTAATTTTTCAGAATCATCTTGGAGACCCCATTCTTGGCAATCATGACCATAATCATTTTTGGGTTTTCTTTTTTCTTGCTCCAAAATTAATTTTTGAATTTATTTTTATACATTTAAGGTAGAAGGTGATTATCAACAATGATAATTACACGTCTCAAAATCACTAACTTGGAATCAGTATCTTGTTAATCGATTTTATGCATTTTCATAGACTGCTAAACTTGGATTTACTATTAAATTCCGGTCTACAGAGTCATAGAGAACATAAAATGCACACGCTGCTTTGTGGCACTATTCTAGTCTCATGCAGTATACAACCACATCCTAAAATTATTCTGATCCTAGATTGACATTAGTGGATCTTGTGACCTGTTTTGTGGTGGTGTTCTTTTGCATGTCTGCTATTTTGAAGGATCGCTTCACATTGTTTGCAAATTATTTCACCAGTTAGAAAATATTTTGGATTACCCATGTCAAATGGAAAATATTCATACGCAGTCTCTTTTTCACTGAACAACTTGTTTTGCAAACTATTCATTGTTTCTAAAAAATTACCCCACCGTTTTGCATTTACCATTTCATTCATTTTTGAAATGATGATTTTCTCCTCAAAAATATCAAAGTTATCCATGTGTTTTTCAATCCATAATGGCGTTGTGTAATATACAATATCATCATCTTTTTGTTTGTATTGTGGAACTCCAACAATAAATACTTGGCATGCAGGTTTATCCAGAGTTCCAGTTGGAAAAACATTTTCTATTCCAGAAAAAAGATCATACTCCCAATATGGTAACCAAAAGGTTCCAGCATCATCAATCTTTTTTAACACATATAAATAAATTCCATATCTTCCACATGCACCAATACGTTCCATGTTTGATCCCTTTGCGCTGTGTATTCCATGGGATTTATCAGTTGAATCTATGAAAGTACGTATTTCTTTGTAAAAAGAACTAGAGTCTATTTCTTTTTTCAATATGCGGTTTAGAATAAACACTTGCTAGATAATAAAGTTCGATGAAATCACAAGAGAATCTGAAACTCGTGTATTTCCTGCGTCTTACGAATGCGCGTATTATTGCATACTGATACCATCTGAACTATAGTAACTGTAATTGAGTGTAGTTTATCCAACTAAAGTGATAAGACAACTTGAAAACGACTCCTATTTAGAAACAATGTTTCTTGATATTGTTGCTCAAATTTTAAATATTTTTATGCAGTCATGATTGTGCAGAAAACATATTCTGCAGTCATCTATGATGATTTAATCTGTGTAACATAGAATACATTAATTCAATCATTTGCCTTTTGTTGTTGCCAGGATCTTATCAACTATAACCATTTTAAAAAATTCAGAATATTGGAACTGTAGAGAGCATATCTTGGTAGGAGACATTCCCCCTACAGAGCCCATGAAAAGTTTGAGAATCCACTAATAAAACAAAGTGTTTCGGTTGCAAACAAGTGCAAACTTTCATAGGCATGCCAATGGAGTACATATCAGGTTTCAGCCATCCCCTATCTTTCTAAGAATAAAATACTGCCAAGGTGCAGATAGAATATACAGGCACAGGAACGGTTCATCAGTAAGCTAGTGTTATGATAAATCAGCTATATTGATGAGAATGTATGATATAAGACCGTGGGCTAGTTAGCCCACGGTGCATTAGGTAATCTTGCCAAAACTTAATGCAGTTTTTTTTCTGTTCTATTTTCTTTTTAAATCTTTGACATAGTGAATAAAACAAGTTTTATTCTCTTTTTTTTTTTGTTTTACTCACCCAATTTTTGGACTAGAGATGCAATGCAATCTCAAGACATAATATCGTAATTCAAGGTAGAGCATACCAGAAAAAAGGTGGATCTGATCAGATCTCAGCCCTTAGATCTTATGTAGCTAAAATTATTTTGTTTATTGCTTTAAATATTTCGCTTATCTCAATTGGTTTTTTAATAATTGCTTTCACGGTATCACCCAATACATTTCTTTCAAAATGCGAACCAGATACCAAAATTATTTTACTATGAGGATCAAACTCCCTTATTTTTTCTATAGCGTAAAGACCATCATATTCAGGCATCAGATAGTCCAAGAAAACAAAGTCAGGATGATGTATTTTGTACAATTCAACTGCTTCTTTACCATTGATGCCATTTGCAACTATTTTGATATCGTTCATTTGTAATAATTCAATAAATATTTCTCTTACATCTGCATCATCATCTACTACAATAGCTCTTATTCCCACATGATTATCACCCACTGGTATCTGACTGTCATGTGCCATTAGGTCATTTACCATCAAATTATAAAATAACAGTAGCTTGTACAGGACCTACAAACAATTCATGCTCTGCCAATACAACAGTTTTTGATTCGTCAACAATATGATGAGTCAATACAACATTATTTTAGATACATCTTGTCTCATGTCTCAAATGTTTGAGAATTTTTCGGGTTATTTTGTAGCATATTCTTTGGGAGTGTTATTGTAAAGATTGTAGGGGGAGACTTTACTGCAATTGTACCCCCATGTTGTTCTACAATATTTTTACATATTGAAAGACCCAATCCTGTCCCAGTCTGTTTGGTTGTAAATAGCGGATCGAATATTTTTTGTATTGCAGTAGCAGGTATTCCATTACCAGTATCTTCAAATTCAATTTTGACATTAGAGCCAATATCGATTATTCGTATTTTTACCTCACCATTATCGTTTGTAGCTTGAATTGCATTTAGTATTATATTTGAGAAAACAGCCTCTAATTTTCTAGAATCACATGTTACAGAAACATCATTTGGCGGTAGAAATATTTTGATGTTAGGCGGAATTAGTATAACATTAATTGCATTGTCCATTATTGAACGCAATGATGTATCGTGTAATACCATCTCAGTTTTTTTCACAAAGTCTAGTACATCATCTATCTGATGCGACATACGCTGAACCGCCCTCTTGAATCTTGCAATATGTTGTAATCGTTCCTCTATTTTCATATTCTGTTTAGCTGACATTACATCCATGGTATTTTTTATGACCGAGAGTGGATTTCTTAGATCGTGTGCTAGTCTAGCTGAAAGCTCTCCTATTATAGCAAATTTTTCTGCTTTGACTAGATCCTGTGTTGTCTCATCTAGTCGTTTTGCCAGAAAATCACGCTGGAGTGACAACTCTTTTTCTTTTTGTGTGACATGTTCTAATTTTTCTTTTAATTCCAAACTTACCTGGTTGTTATGGATGGTTTTTCTTTCAAGTTCCTGATTTGCTATTTTTAGTTCATCATTTTTCCTGTTCAATGACGTACTTAATTCTTGTAAAGATTTGATTCTATTCTGCAGATCACGGTTAATTTTAGATACTTCTTTCATTTTTGAAAAAGATTCGTTTGTAAGTAAAGTCAGGTGTTTTTCTTTTTCCATAAGTTCACTTTCGGCAGCATCAAGCTCCTTGAGTTCATCAGACACCATCCATTCATCTGACGATTTTGTGCCTGATTCCTTGGATTGTAACGTCATTGTAATTTTTACATTACAGAGACATTAATTGTCTAGTATGATCAGAATTAACAAACGGGCTCAAAGTTACCAAAAGACGAGATTTTAATCGAAAATAGTAATAATAATCGTGTTTGTGATAACTTGCAGATACAAACTATCAAAAATTCTGATGTATGAAATACGAGAGGTATTTAGAAAAAGCCAAGAGTTTTTTGACTACAGGCATACAACTAGACAAGAAAATCACACAGCAGCAAGTTATGACATAAGACTAGTTTGAAAAATTGATACGTAGGCAGGCAATATCTTGGAACTTTGTCAAATGGAAGATTGTCATCAGAAACAGGCAGAGTTTGGACTAACAGATAAAGTATCGTGTTCGGTTTTGACAGTTTGATTGGTTCAGGCATTAGATCTAGTACTTCAAGCAGTTATTGTTTTTTCATCTTCATGTTGAGGATCGTCCTTGACACAAATGTCCTGATAAGCACGACAATTAGTAACGGAAAAACCTAGGAAACTTTTACAGGCCGGGATTGATGGACAGTACAAAATTTTATCATCGCGCTGGATTCTGGACGAGCTGTCTGAAGTTCTCCAGAGACCAAAATTCAAAATGACAGGAGATGACATTATCAGTGTTGTTTCTGCATTGATTGAAACTGTAGAGAACGTTCACGTCACATCAAACATCAAGGCAGTAAGAGACCCGGATGACGATGCGATGATCAACACGGCGCACGACGGGAAGGCATACTACATAGTTTCAGGTGACCCTGATCTGTTAAATTTGAAAAAGTTCAACGGAATCGAGATAGTGTCAGTGGACGTGATGCTGAAGATTTTGCAAAGCAAGGCTTAATGGCAATTCACACACGCAACAGATTACCTTCCACATTTTCATCTAAATTGGATGAACTAGTACTACAAGTGCGACAACTTTGTGCGGGCCCTAGGGTTCTCTTGCTGACAGTCAGTACGAGTCCGGGACATTTTGTGAGTAAAATTTGACAGAAAACGTGCAGTAAGCTAATTGGAGTAGCTGCAAAACTCCTTTCCTTAATTTTTTATTATAAACAATTACGATCCAGTTAAAAGATGATATTATAATTTAGAAATATCTCTTTCTATTTTTTTGCCTTCTTTATCAATAAAGAAGTAGCTATCATGGCCATTATTTTCAAAGTGTAATCTGAAACTCTCATCTAATTCTTCTAATGTATTTCCTCTAACTTGAAATTCGCATACGATACAAATTCCTCTCATGTCGCTAGCCATATTACTTTTTTATTTTATCATTTCTTACTATTAAACAAGATCTAGGTTTTCAGTAATGATAGCAATATGTGATTACAGACCAGCGAAAATGTGGTTATAATTTTGAGTCTTAGGTTCAAGTCCTGTAAGACTTTGACTATCTGTTAGTTCAAGCCCTGCTTGTTTTTGATAACAATCTTTCCATTTGGCAAGATTGTCATCAAAAATGAGTAGGGCTAGGCTTAACAGATAAAGCTGGCCCGGGGGTTACCGTGAGATCAGTTGTAGCGGGTCCCGCAAAAACAGGGCCCGTGAAAATAGATGTAGCGGGCCCGGTGGGATCTAAAACAATAATGTCCGTGATTATAATTCCTAGATCATATACGCAAGACAAAGATTTATTTTTTTCTTTTTCAAAGATTTAGAGATTTCATTTCTTATTTTTTCTCACAATGTAAACCGACAAAACAGTAGCTACACCACCAACAATTCCTCCAAAACCTACAAGCGGAATCCAAGAGTCTTCCACTGGACCAGATTGTAGCGCTGGCAAAGGTAATGCGGGTCCAAGAGACAGACTTTGGCCAGATGCCCCAGAGTAATGCATATTGAATACATGAAGTGTCATGTTTTGCACATAACTGCGCTCTCCAACATGTTCTTCTATTGCTACTACAAATGTTCCTTCAGGCGCAGAAGATGTCATTGGATTTATCATGAGATAATAGGGCTCACGTGCTTTTAGTGTAAAAGTAGAGTTTGGTATCTCAACTTCAAGCCAGCTTGGAAGAGGAACAATTTTTGTTTCGTTTACCACTCCAAGAATCTTAAGACTTGATTGAATCTGATTCGAGTCATCAATTGGATCATAGACCACGCCGTATACCGCATTTTGCTTTTGATTACTATTCATTGGAACCTCTTTTTCAAATTGTATAGGTCCTGATGAATGTAAGACTGTCACATTTTGTACAACCGTTATAGGGACATATACAGTTGACACGTCACCATTTTGTGACAATGCCCGGATTGTCAAAGCTTTGGTGTAAGACGGGTTTATTCCCGGAGGCCATTCTGCTCCTGCCATCAAAAGTTTTGATGATGAGCCGCTTGGACCCACTTGAAGTGTTTTTGGATAAACCTCAACCCATCCCCCATTTGGAAGTGAAGACATCTCAAGTTGGACTTGGATTTTACTGTCTGAAACAAGGTTTAGAGGCAGTTGTTGATTTGTTATAAAACCTAAACACATTGTTCCATGATCAGTGTCATTTGAGCAGAATTGCCCATAATTCTGATCTAGTTCTCCAGTCTGTAAAGATATTGAGCTTGGATTTGGAACTATCTGTAGATGTATTGTACCAAGCAGGCCGCTTTCTGCTGCCTGTCTTTTCCAAAATTCTCCAAGCTGATCAATTCCCTGTTTAAGATCAGGTTCTGGCTTGTCCACTTCTGATGGATTCATTATTTGAATGTCTTTTCCTGTTGATACTTCCTTGATTGCACCACGCCCAACAATTTTGACGGTATAATTTCCAGGCGTTGTTGTAGAATCTACGTAAAGATATAATGTGCCGTTTGCAAGATGTGTCACGTCTATAGTATCTGAAAGCATGTTGGGGTCTACCCATCCCTGTACACCGCTAGGATCATCAACAAGCATTATCTGAGTAATTGATTCCATGGTATAGTCCTGATTCATCTTGACAAGTATTGGTAGTTGAATTGATTCGCCTTGTTTTAGTGAAACAGATATGAGATTTTGTTGATTGGATACAAAAGTAATAGGAGGGTTTGGCATTTGATTGTAATAGGATGTAGTATTATCTGCAAATGAGATTGCATTACCAATGAAAACAAAGCCAAGAATTGCAATTATGAAAAGATGTAGAGACAATATATGAAATCTTATCACTTATCGTAGATAATTCTTACCGATGATTTGCCTGCGGGCCGATGAAAACTTGCCAAGGTGTCATGATATGTGACATCAAGGGTGTTGTAGAGAATGGTCCAAGATTTGAGCGGATATCCAACTACCTCGTATGAAGGTGAATGGGAGTATTCCGCTGTTTCAGGCCATATTAGTTAATGAAAATTATATTATGATAAAGCGCAAATCAAGAGTAGCATGAGGCAGCAGCTGTTCAATGTGGTGATAACAGATGTGCAAATACGAAAGATTTCGTATGGGAGTTTTCATTTTTCTTATTTCACAGGCTGTCCTATCTTGTATTCCGCAGTACCTTCTGAAATTCCTAGAATTTTTCTATCGAAACAAGTGTATGGAAAGAGACTGTAAAAACAGATACAGAAAGACTAGAAATGTAGAAATGATAATATTCTTTTACGTAGAATTTTCATTTTGGTCTCTTGGTAAACAAGAATATGCCTACAGTGATCCCCGCAGCTATTGGAATCTCCACCTCTGCCAGAACAATCGCATTGCTTACATCAGGATTTTGATATTTTGGAATAGGAACAAATTCCTGCTTGTCAGCCAAAGTTTCCTGCAGAGATGCAGTCTTGTTTGTTCCCTGACTTGGGCCGGTTTGATTTTGCATGTATCTTTCTGGCAATACAGTAATCTGGAGAGGTTTTGACCACAAAGTGATTGTCTTGCGGTGCTCTGAAATTGTGTGTATATCATAATTAAAATGAACCATGGATTTTACATAATAAATTCCAGGTTTATCAGCAACAAGCTCGTCTGGTCGTATCTGCAGACTCCAAGGCCAGCCCCCTACAACATTTCTTGGAAAATCCCATGTTTTTAGAGTTGTTGTAGTGTTTGGGTATAATGTAGCATTTCCATAAGGCCCTCCATCCAATACATAAGCACCCCCAAACGAGTCTACAAGTTTGCCACTCTGATCCTTTAGCACTGATGATGTTGCAGGTCCTGGATAACTGACATACACGTTACGAGTCCCATTATTGTGTAACTGGCCATAAACGTAAATTGTTTCTCCTACCTTGTATGTTGTTTTATTGAGATATTGTTCAAATGTGATTACCGAGTTGTTAAACTCTAGTTGTGTTACTGTGCTATCGCTTATCTTTTCTAGATCTAGGGTACCGTTACTATACAGTGCGCTTGCAGAAGGTATTACAAAACAAAATATGCATTGGAGCACTACAACAATCATTCCAAGATGTAAAGTTTTCATTTTCTAAAATGTATTCTGTGAAATACAATTACTGAAATGATACTAATTAATAAAATTGGAACTACAAAGGAAAACTCTGGAATTGAAGTTTTGTGATTCAGGCTAACTAGATTTTCAAATGTATTGCCACCATCATGGCTTGCAGCCAAAAACAAATCATCGCCTGGAAATGCAGTATCTATTGCAACATACACGTTATTGCCATATGATATCATTTGTTTCTGGAAATAGTCTTGTTTTCCATCAGTCAGCTTTACAGCATCACCAAAGCTTGTACCATCATCCATGCTAGTTGCACTTGTTTTATTTCTTGTAATATTCTAGTTAACAGACATTTTGAGTATACTTTTTGTGGTTTAAAATTCAACCATCACAAGACTGTTAAATATAAAAATTTAGTGGAGTGCATCGTACCTAAAACACTGTTGCAAGTGTAACATAATTATCCTGACAACATTTAGACTAATTTTCTAAATGTTAGTTTTGAACTTGATCCTGTAAAGTAAAATCAATGATGTTATACTTACCATAAGTATAGGTATTGCAAAAGGAAATTCTGGAACCGTTACAGTTGAAAAATCTACACTTTGTGGTTTGTCAAGAGTTTTATTATCTATGCCAAGTATGTTTATGGTAATCTTCAAAGGTCCGGGTTCAGTAAATTCCATAAATTTAATTGCAGTTCCATTTGTTGCAAAACCATTATCACCTTGCTCCACTTGATTTGCTCCATCATATGTTATTTCGTATTTTACATCGCGTAGTGGGTTTTTTTCACCGTCCATAAAATTAATTTTGAATTTAGACATTGTAGGTGGTTGTATTTCTTGAGCAAGAGTAAGATTTACCATTATTGAACCACCGTCAGTGGTTTTTGTCAATGTTGTCCTGTCAACATCAGGTATGGAAAATTCTTTGAATAGCCATTTTCCATCAATCAGTTGCCAGATTCTTGTATCGCCATATGTGTCACTTAATCTAGGTGTAGAATCTTTGTACTTTGATATTCCTTTGTCTGATTGAACAGTGTATTGTATAATTACAGATGAGCCATCATAACCATTAGGCTGCCCATTTCCTTGTGAACCTCCCAATCCTACGCGAATTGATGCTTCATTAGCAGTTTGAAATAGACAAGATCCATGAGATGGAAGAGATATTACATAATTGTGAAGATATAGATTACTTCCCGTCATATTTAGACTGAAATTATTCAGAGTGAGAGGCTCGTTTCTTGTGTTGTTGATTTCAATCCATTGATATGTCCAAGGTTCAAGCGCTTTACTGCCATCGCACATATTTACTCCCTCTGCAAAAGTAGGTGGACTCCAAAGTTCAACCTTAGTAATTACCACAGGTGCAGCAGAAGACTCTCCATAAACATATGACATAGTTACTGTGAGTAGTATAGTCAATAGAGAAATCGTAAAAATGTCTTTCATCACGTTACAGTAACATGACATCGTTTTTAGAGATTGCTAGTAATTTACACTAATTAACTTTAAACAACAGTTTTAGACTAAAACAAATTCTAACATGAAAAATATAATAAAAAAAGAAAATTGAGGGTTTGATTTTTCCCTTATAGGTGATATATTTTCTCGTGTGTTTCGTCTATGGCTATACAGCCGGACATATTAGTATCTATTAATTGTCCCATCGCTGTCGGTACCTGCGATGTAGGATTGCCAGAAGAATCTAGATATTTGACATTGTTGAAATCAATATCTATGAAGCTGCTATAGGGTGTCACACAGCTACCTGTGTTTGTAGATGTTTCATGCATTAGCCAAGTTACATCACTAGTGTTGAGAGTCTGGTTTGGTGCATTTGGTATAACAACATCGTAATTTTCATTGTCTGTAAAGTTGTTATATATTGCATGCCATGTAGTTCCTACTTTTTTTAACGTGAGTCCAACTGATTTATTTGTAGGATCATTTGTTAGTGACTGATATGGCCCACTGCCATTCAAGCCGCACCAGAATTTCCAACCAACACTCTGACCGCTAATACTTGATGCATAGGTAATACTTGTTTCAATATACCCACCGCCTGTCAAAAAGGCAAGTAAGGTGCCAGCGCTAGCCCATTTATCAGCACCTGAAGGCATATTGTCTGCGATTTGTTTTATGCCCTGTGGCCCTACCCATGTTGCTTTGAAACCGTACAAGCCTGTTGAATCAGGTTTTTGTTTGTACATTTTTGCTTGGTTTCCCATTTCATTTTTCACCTCCTATGTTTTTCATGACCTGTAAATAGTGAAAATCAAATATAAGAGCCGCTCAGCATTTGAACGAATCATATGATACGTATCATATGTACCGTAACAATATTCTATCAGTCAGAAAATTAATTTTGTACACGTTTTATATATCCGGTACAAGTTAATTTGGCAAAACTATTGAAAATAGGATGATATTATTAGTAAAGCGTGTCTTCCTCTTTCTGTAATTTGTATCTGTTTGCTGCTTTCGTGTACATCTAATTTTGCAAGCTCAAATTTTTCCATGAGTGTAATATATTTAGTACAAACAGTGTGGTTTGTACCGGTTTTCATCTGCAAGCTTGTTATCCCAATTGTAGTCTCAGAAATTGCAGTCAGGAATCTAAGAAAGAGTTTCAGATCTACTCTCTTTAATATATGATTAGTTTTTAGTGTTTTTTGGCTGAAATGCATATTGTTAACCATTTGCATAATGTACCGTACATTATATTTAAGGCGTACGCAGAAATGACACCATGTTATAGTAAATGAATACAGATCTGATCCATTGAAGGTTTGTTCAGTAAGACGCGCTGGGAAACTAGGCAGTTAGTCTAGTTCTCCACTCTAAAACAGATTGATTTTAGATTATTTCAAGCAATAATCTCAAATTCTGGTTCTATGGAACATGATGTTTCAGAATACATAGCTTCTAATTTGTAATTTCCAATAGGATAAAAGTTATTCAATTGAATTGATGAATTGAATGTACGATTATTTGTATGATCATCTTTAGATGCAAAAATAGTTGGAATGTTATGAGTGTAAGGCGGTTCTTCCCAATCTCCATTCGAGTCTTTGTAGTAAATGTAAATATGTACTGGTGCGTCCATGGTTGAGATCAGTTCACCTGAAAAAACAATGGGTTCATTGCGTTGGTATGTACTTTTACCTACAATTTGAAAATCAATCCATGTAACATCTTCAGTCATCAGATTTGCCTTGTGCATCAATACAGTGCACTTTTAATTAAAGTTGATCTATCTAGGAACTTTTAGTGATTCAAAAGTTGGGTCATGATTTTTGAACTAGCAGTTGTCACAAGTATAAAGAATTTGTTTGTGTATTTTATAGATTTAACCACTTTTTGATTCAAGTATCTTCGAATTTGTATAAAACTAACTACGGTGAGATTTTGGGCGATTTGGGACATTGGATGAATTCAAGTGTTATTCTAGTGGCTTCTTCTTCTTTGCCATCTTCATTTGTGATGACATACTTTCCATCCTTCCAACGGGCATTGTTATTATCATCCTCGTATACATCCATCGTTCCTAGCATGAAATAGTCCATGTTGTTATTTTCTGGATAATTGACTTTGTCAACTATGTAGGAGCGCTGATTATTTATGAGAGATTCTTCAGGACTCAATGCTACTATTATATTTATAATATCGCCCGCTATGCCAACAGCTGTAACAGGAGGACCTGCCCCACCTGGAATATTTTTCACAATATCACTTACATTAGACATTATTGGAGAGATTTTTTGCGCCATAGCCTTCAATTCTGATGTTGATATCATACTAACAGTCAATGAAAAGTAGTCCTGAATTGGGGTTGGTGGCAATATGACTATATTTTTTATAGGTACTTCACCTGTAGAGAATCTCGTAGCTGGAAATGAGAAATTAGATGACTGGGTTCCGGTCTTCATTTGAAATGAAATCGTTACGTTGACATGGTTATCATTACCGTGAAAAATTGAGCCTTGTTTTTTTCTTATGTAACAATCTTTGAAGACTACCATGATCTTATCCCCATACAGGACAGGAATTTGTTGTACGTCTCGATATGACATTTTGGTTTCCATGACTGAAAGTGTATTTTCAGAGGCTTTCCTGTATCCAAAATTTGTTGCAAAAGTGGGCAAATCTTTGACTTACATAGAAGAATCTTCTATAAAAAGATGATCCGGTACACTTGAAAATGATTTGCTAATCGTTTTGCAGCTACAAGTGAATCATCTTTTTATGTCATAAGAGCATTTTGTATGACCATTGACATAGGTCTCACCACCAAAAATTATTGCTAATGTGTAAAGAGAGGATCGAATCGGATGCTACTGTGGGTACATTTCTTAAAAAACTGGTTGTAGAATTCTTCTAGTTTCTCAGTATTGATTCGGTTCTAGTAAGACCACTGGGAGAATTGTTCAATCAGTTTAGTTCCTTAGATGAAATCAGTACATTATTTTCAGAAAGTATGCGGCTTGATTTACCTGCTGATCTACCATTATTGTCTAGATTAATGCAAGTTTTCATATACCAAATTGTATATATACGAGTTCGTATATAGTACAACACATATGACAAAATTTCACGTAGGCAAACCTGCTCCTTCAGAAGACCTAGTGGACAGGGAAGACGAGGTAAAGTATCTAGTTTCTAAAATGAGATCAACATCAATTAATTACAACATTGCAACCATAGGACACAGAAGAATAGGAAAGACATCCATTCTCCTAAAAGTTAAAACTATTCTTTCCAAGAACAAGAGATTCGTAGTTGTGTATTTTGATGTCAAGAAGAACATTGGAGATCCAAAGATTTTTCTCAACAAACTAGAAAAGGAAATTTTTGATTCCTATGCTGATAAACTTGGTGCTTTAGAAAAAATAACAGTCAAAGCAGGTAAACTTTCCTCAGTAGTTACAAAAATTACATCTGCCATAACATCGATGAAAATCAAATCAATAGGTAGCGATATAAGATCTGACGGTACAATTACACCAAAAATAGAATTTGGCGACAAGGTTGCAGATTATAGCACTTTCTTTTTATCAGTTTTTCAAACGCCTACAGCATTTGCAAAACACAGCAATCTGAAATTTGTGGTAATACTAGATGAGTTTCAAGAATTCGAAGAGCTTAACAGATATCCAGGTCTTAAAAATATATTCAGTTTATTTAGAAGCATCATCCAAGAACGCGGCAAAAATGTATCTTTCATAATAAGTGGGTCTAGAGTACACATGCTGGAATCAATACTTGGAAGTGGGGAATCTCCACTTTTTGTACACTTTGAGAGGCAAGTAATAAGCGAGATGAATGAAATTAATTCTATAAAACTGTTCAACAAATATTTGAAGGCAAGAAAATTAGGAGAAAACGACAACATTGCAAAGACAGCATATCAACTTGTCGGAGGCCAGCCGTTTTATTTAATGGCAATTGCTGAAGGGTGGAACAAGGGAGAAAAAGTTGCAGAGACTTTGAATCGTTTACTGACAGATCCTCTTGGCACGTTGCGACTATATACCGAATATGTATTATCAGAAGACCTAAAAATTGCTACAGGCGGCCCAATACTCAAAACCATTTTGAGTGCTTTATCTGATAGTGATAATGGCCATTCGTTCTCGGAATTAGCTAAAAAGACTGGCATTCCCATGAATATAATTTCCAGATACATACCCTCGTTGCTGACTGCTGACCTGATAACACAGGCAGGGGGGGCAATCAAGATAAGAGACAAGATAATTTTAGAATACCTAAGATTACAAACGTGAAATAATTAGATATACCAATTCGTATATATACGAAATGATATATGTTTACCGTTTAATTACAAACCAGCTAAAATACGAGGATAATTTTCCAGTCATAAGTTCGGGCCCGGGGTTCTCTTGCTGACAGTGAGTACGAGTCCGGGATATTTTGTAAGTAAAATTTGACAGAAAATGTGCAGTAAGCTAATTGGAGTAGCTACAAAACTCCTTACCTTAATTTTTTATTTACACAGTAGATGACTTTGTGAAATTGGGTCTATGGATTTGTTGTTTTGTTTGGTAAATCTAAATGATATCCTTGACAGTTAAAATTAGTAGCTTCTCTATCTTCTGCATCTTGGCTGGTTGGACTCATCCTGTAATCATTTTTGTCAGCATTAGTATTCACAAAAAATGTCACAACTGTACATTTGTCATATTCTAATGTATGCAATAAGGTTCCATCGCCAGTATACAAATCAATTAGGACATCAAATGTTGTTTGTGCGTTATTCTGAACATTTTGTCCTGTAGATAATGCGCTGTTCAATAATTCATAAAATTGAGATTTGTCTTTACTTGGTAGGTCATATAGTTGAAATTGTGGATTTGTTTTTACAGTTGTTTGGGTACCGACATTGCTATATCCTGAAGATGTTTGACCAAATTCATATATTCTTTGAAATGTGTTTATTGTGATCATAGTAGGAAGATCTCGTGGAGCATTGGCAATGTTAACAAAACGAACTACAAATGATGTGACACGATCATTATCACTCGGTGCTCCATTTGTTGCAGAGACTTCTTTTACCGGAATATTTACTTGGATTATTCCTTTTTGCACAAGATATTGTATTGCGTTTAGAAAATCTGCATCACCTACATCGCCATTAACCCAATATTTTGCAGTGTTTTTTATCCATTGAGGAATTGCAGTATCTGCAATTGCTGAATTCAGAGATATTGCGGCTATTACTGCTACAAGTATTGAAGCAAAAACTATTCTTTTTTCCAACCTCTAGTCTTAAGATTCAATCTATAAAAACAATTTCAGATCCTATGAGACATATTTGAACTTAAGATTTTTTGAGTATTATAAGATTTGAACCCTGTAAGACTCGTTACAAAGTTAATCTATTACTTAGCAAACATTAGAATTGTTGCGAATCTTCATAATTTTATTAATAGTATTTGTACTACTACCTGTCACATTTGATTCTGAAGCATGGTCACTAACTCAAGAAAGCCAAAAAATACTAAATAATTATCATAATTTCGAACAGACTGGATCTCCACCAGCAACCTCACAACCTTATTCTCCAAATAATTCTCCGCCAGAAATTAATGCAGTACCAGCTCCCAAGACAAATGTAATACCGCCAGCAACTTCGCAACCAAGTTATTCTCCCTCTCCTAATGTACAAAACAATTCACCGTCGTCTAGTAATTCACCACCTAATATCCCATTCATCTGGGTAGGAATTGTATTGATGTTTGTGGTTTTTGTGTTAGTGAAAATATTTAGAAGAGGTGGTACCACACATCAAACTACTGGAGAATACACTACATCTAGAGAACCTGTGCCAAGAAGAAATTTTTCTAAAGAAGTACAACATCAAACTTTGATGCGACAAGGTGGAAAATGTGCAATTTGTCGAGAATTTTCAAAAACATGGGATGCAGATCATAAAAATGGTAATAGATCTGATGATAGTCCCTATAATTGTCAAATGTTATGTCCTAATTGTCATACCTACAAGAGTAGAAAAAACCAAATGGGATTAGACTAAATATTTAATTTATTCAAATAATTTGCTTAAAGCAATCTTAATTATTACTTCTAGTGATACATCTCATGGCAAATAAAGGAAGATTACAAATTGATGAAATAATACAAGTTACCGATAAATCAATACAAGATTTATTCACTGAATCTTTCTATGAGCTTGAGCAAATTCTTGAAACTCTTAAAACCAAAAAATTGAATAGTAAAACTACCACTGGCTTAAAAAATTACTTGATCATTCGTTTAGTTAGTCTTATAGAATCTTTTTGTAAAGACCTCACACGAAAAATCATTGATGGGTATCATCTTGAACCCAAAGGCATATTTGAAAAAGATGAAATCAAGATATCAATTCTTGATTTAGATGAAATCAAAAAAAATGAAAAAATAACAGTCGGACGTATCATATCCAAGGAAATAAATTTTCAAAATCCTCAAGAAATAGATTTTGTGTTTTCAAAATTAATTTGTGATTCTTTTTTTTCACAGGTTAAGGAAAGAGCAAATACAAAAATGTTCAGTATGAAAAAAGATGGCGTAGATTATTTTTTTAATTGGGATGATTTTCATGAATTGTTTAAAATACGTCATGGTTTGATACATGAAATGTCAGATGTTAATTTTGACTATAATAAATCTGTGACATATTATGCAAATAGTCTGTTATTTTTATCATATGCATTATCTATTACTACTGATAAGGCAAAAGAATTAGGCAAGATAAAATAGTAATTATCTATCTCGTAATTTCTTTTTTAGTTGACTCTTTGTGGTAACACCATAATCTCTTAAAACCGTGCCAAGATTAGTGTCGCTTCGGTATTTTCGTCTTACATTTTCAGGTAAATCCGATACATTTCTGATTTTTGTATCGTCTCTCTTCTTACGAATTACCATCACATTAAACTGATACTTGTAATTTTATAAGAATTTCCATGAAAATCATTCATTTAAGTTCTGTGCAATTAATGGCATATTTGTTGAATAATTTGACCTGAAAGGCTTCACTCATGGATTTGACTTAAGAAGTGGTAGGAGATTAATCCAATAATGTCAAATGTCGCCAAAGTAATTGGCATTTTAGTCGTAGTAGTAGGATTTCTTGCCTTTGTACATACCACATTTGGATATGAAGATGCAGTTAAGAAATTGGGTCTGAATGTATACACCTCTCCTGAGGGCAAGAAAACTTTGGAACATTGGGGAATTGAAGCTGTAATCATAGGAATCGGACTAGGTATTCTTGCTTTAGGAATCTGGCACGGTAGACGCTCCGATTAGGTTCTAAAGTGTTGTGGAATATCTGTTCTGTCGAGTATCCGTCGGTTGATCAGGAAAAATAATTAACCCTTTAGGAACTGGATTAGATGTTTCCTCAAGACATGAAGTTAAAAGCCTTCTCTGGAATAAAATTCTAGTGTACATTTCTTGCAAGTATCTGTCCTTCAAAAATAGCGTTATTTTGTTACATCTATGAATTCTGAATCGTCATCTCGATCAATAAGATACGAAATATCAATTCCATCATGATTTTATTTTTTTATAAATGGCTCCGACTATTACCAACAAAGTACCTATACCAATAAGTGCATAGCTACCAAATGCCATGTCTTCCACCTGTTGGCATCTCTGGCTTATTTCTGAACTAAACACCTTACCTAAAGTACCAATAACAGAATTACATGCCTCATGAGTATCCGTAGCAGTGCCTATGGATGAAACTGGAATCAATAAAAGAAAGACACCAAACGAAAGTATAGCAGCTCCGCCAACTATTACAACAGTTTTTGCCATAAATTTATCCTCTCTATCCTTACCTTCCTTACTTTCCTTGGACATGCTAATCAACATTATCATTCATACAATTAAGAATAACAAGGATGTCAAAGTAATCAAAACGAGAAATACTGGGTATGAGCACAATCACATACAAGTTTCAGATTACCATCCCAAAGAAGGTCAGAGACAAACACAAACTAAAGGAAGGAGATACAGTTACTTTCATAGAGGAGGGCGGAAAAATGTATGTGGCAAAGAGCACCGATGTTTGATCTTTAGATGTAATGTCTTATTTTATTGTACATTTCTATAGGCATTGTGATGAATCCTTTATCCGCAAGGACAATTTGACAATCTGGACAACTCAGAATATGGTTTATACTAGATTCTCCACCTTGATCTTTCATATGATCAGATTTCTTGGTTAACGATTTTTCAATTAAATTTCTCAAGTTCTCACTTACTGTTACTTGCGTAACATCTGATAACTCAAGAAATCTTTGATACATGTCATCGTTAACCTTGGTTCCTAGTGTTCGCATTAGAGTAACTTTGTAAATACCGAATAAAAGTAAATTACACTTGTATGAGGAGAAATGCTGTTGACCACAGTTAACTTCTGTTAACCATGAGTAACCTAGGTTAACTTACAAATTATAAATTTTGAAAAAGGTTACAAAAACTAAATTCTATTTGTGTTCAGTGATAGGATCTCGTTTTAGAGTTTCTTTACCATTTTTGTTAACCGAAGTCCACAAAAGATCTTTGCCTCTCGTATAGACATCTTCTCCAAAATTTTGTATCATTTCTTCTTTGCTTACTCGTTCTTTTTCATCTAGATATTTGCGAGCATCAAGCGCCTTTTTGCCTACATTGGTTATCCTCTTATTCAATAAACCCAGCCTCCTCTAATCTTCTTACACTATTTCGTATGGTCGTACTTGCAATTTTTGGATGCTCGTGTGATATCTGACTGATTGTCTTGCCTTGGCTTATGCCTTCAAGTATTTTCTTTGCTATACTTCTTGTCTCGTAAGGCTCCATTCTGAATGTACTAGCCATTGACTATATTGAAAACAGGTTATTTTTAACAATTATTTTCTCATGAATGAACAATATTTCCATTTCAGGCATTTTCTTCTCTTCGGAGAAGTGTAACAGGATTATCTTTTCCAAAATCTTTTCAGATCCATTGGCAAGATCTCTTAAAACCAAGACGACTGTAAAAAGTCAAATACTATCTAATGCAGCAGATAGACTTGATGAGGACCGCAAAGCAGTGCGGTCTGATGTGGGAAAAAAATTGACACATGAACAAAACCAAACAATAACTGCAAAACAGAACAAAATCACAAAAAAAGACAACCTTCTTTCAAACAAAGACATACGACGCTGGTATGACAACCTAGCAAGAAGCAGTATTGTGACTGCGGATGTAAGACTACGAAAACTGAGCCTATTCTGCGAGAACAACAAGACAACTCCATTTGAGATAGTCAAGTTAGGACAAAGGGACTCGCGTGCAGTCGCAGACCTGATAGAGGATAGCATTACAACAATGGAAAAACAACACAAGGCACCTCAATACATCAAGGCAATTGTAACCTCAGTAAAATCATGGCTACATCACTTTGACATTGAGGTCAAGCGAAAGATAAAAATCGCAAATGCAGACTCGACGCCTTCGCTTGCAAACGAGCGTGTGCCAGACGACATTGAACTCAAGGAGTTGTTCAACAGGGCAAGTCTAAGGACTGGTGCAATAATGGCACTGATAGGAAAGGCAGGACTCAGACCCGAAGTATTAGGAAAGCATGATGCGTCAGACGGGCTGATGATAAAAGACCTGCCAGAACTCGATATCGTTCTTGGAATTGCAAGGTTTCAGGTGGTGCCACCCAAGGTCATAGTCCGAAAGACACTCTCAAAGGCAGGACACACCTACTTTACCTTCATATCAGAATCAGGTACAGAAAAGGTACTTGCATATCTTAATGAAAGACTGGCATCTGGCGAAACATTAACTGCTGAAAGTCCAGTGATTGCACCGTCGTCAAAACTGATAACGTATCGTGGAAAACATCAAGGAAAAAAATTCATGACAACATCTGTCATCTGCCAACAAGTAAGAAAAGCAATGAGACCAAGATTCATGTGGAGACCGTATGTGTTGCGGGCATTCTTTGACACACAACTCTTGATTGCAGAATCAAGAGGAAAGATTGCTCATGACTTTCGCGTGTTTTTCATGGGACACAAGGGATCAATTGAAGCAAAATACACAACAAACAAGAGCATACTTTCAAAACTGCTCACTGATGAGATGCGAGAGGCATTTCGAAAGAGTCAGGAATTTCTAGACCTTGAAGTCACTACAAAAAAAGAAGAAAACATCAGCACAGAAAAAATCGTAACTGTCGAAGAGTTTGAAAAAATGATAACGGAAGGCTGGCAGTATGTCGCAACTCTGCCAAATGACAAAATTTTGGTCAAAAATAGCCGGGGCTCGTAGTCACATGTAATACGGGCCCGGGGGGACTCGAACCCACGACCTGACGCTCCGCAAGCGTCCGCACTATCCAAGCTGTGCTACGGGTCCACAAATAAAATTCAACACAGACCCGTTATAATACATTTCAAAAACAGAGAAAAAATCTATGCTATTTCTTCAGCCTTTTTTACAAAGATATAGTTCATTATCAGTCCTGCAATTATCGCACCTGTTATTGGGGCTGCCCAGTACATCCAGTGATAATCCCAGTAACCAGAAATGAGTGCAGGTCCAAAGGTTCTTGCAGGATTAACACTTGCTCCAGTCAATGGTACACCTACCAAGTGTATCAGAAATATCATTCCGCCTATTGCAAGACCATACATTCCGGCTGGTGCCTTTTTGTGTACAGCAGTCATGAAGATCACAGTAACCAAGAAGAATGTAAGAATGGCTTCAATTGCAAATCCAGATGCCACACTATTGTGTAAAATCGCGCTAGGTCCACCCTGAGTTCCAAAATGCACCTTTTCACCAAGGTCAGGCAGTATTACCTTGAGCGTTGCAGCTGCAACAACTGCACCAATTAATTGAGATACAATATAACCAATCCCATCCTTGATATTTATTCGTCTAGTCACCAGCATTGATATTGTAACTGCAGGATTGATGTGACCACCTGAAACATGGCCAAATGTGTAAACCATCAATCCAATGGCAGCACCATGTGCAAGTGCTATTACAACAAGTGATGGAATTGTAAGTACCGAGCCAAAATACGCAACTGAAAGTATGATGGATAACGGTCCAAAGAAGACAAGGGCATATGTCCCTATTGCCTCTGCAAGCCAGGCACGTAGATTCACCATCAATCACTCTGACCTCTGAATATACAATATAAAACATTCGAAACCCACTTCTGTTCAGAAGTCGAACCCCGTAGACAAAAAATAAGTAGGGATTGTATACAGCATATCTCAAATGTTATCAGAAGGAGATCAAGTTCCAGATTTTGCACTAAAGGATGCAGAAGGCAAGACAGTGAAAAAGTCAGATCTCAAGGGCAAAAAATACGTTGTCTATTTTTATCCAAAAGATTTCACGCCAGGATGCACAACAGAGGCTGCTGAATTTTCTCAAGATTACAAAAAATTCAAGACATCTGGGATTGAGATAATCGGAATCAGTCCAGATGATGAAGAGTCTCACAAAAAGTTTGGTGAGAAAATGAATGTTCCTTTTATTTTACTTGCAGATACAGAAAAAGATGTAGCAAAAAAGTTTGGCGTATGGGGCAAGAAGCAATTCATGGGTCGTGAATACATGGGAGTAAACAGAACAACTTTTCTTGTAGATGAAAAAGGCAAGATCCTAAAAGTTTTTGAAAAAGTAAAACCTGCAGGACATGCACAAGAAGTGCTAGATGCCTTTAAGAATTAGGCTTTAAATCCTGCTGGAAGTGTTGTGCGGAATGTAGATTTTGGTTTTGCAGGTTCTGCAGCTGGTGGTGCAGTGCTAGTTGTTGAGACACTGCCGGTAAACTGCTTGTCTGATGGGTGATATGATAATCTCTTTCTTGTTGCAAAATACTTGTTACCAGTATAACCTGTTGAGCTTATCTTTGCATATGCAGGTGCTACTTCTCCTGCAGATGGTTCATGCACGCTAGATGTTGTTTCTGGTGCAGATTGTGGTTTTGGAGCTTCTGCTGGTTTCATTCCTGCTGGAAGTGTACCGTGAGTTGGACCTGTTGCTGCCGGTCTTTGTTGTGGTTTTGGTTCGGGTTTTGGAGCTTCTGCTGGTTTCATTCCTGCTGGAAGTGTACCGTGAGTTGGACCTGTTGCTGCCGGTCTTTGTTGTGGTTTTGGTTCTTCTTCTGCAACATATGTCTCTGCTACATCAGAACCCTTTGCTTTCCACAAAGACTTTTTCTCTTGGGGCTTGGTTCCTGCTGGAAGTGTACCACGTGAGGTGCTTGTCTGTGATTCATGTTTTGACTCAGGAGCCGGCGGTGGTGGAGCAGTTGTAGTTACAGTGCTAGTTGTTGAGACACTGCCGGTAAACTGCTTGTCTGATGGGTGATATGATAATCTCTTTCTTGTTGCAAAATACTTGTTACCAGTATAACCTGTTGAGCTTATCTTTGCATATGCAGGTGCTACTTCTCCTGCAGATGGTTCATGCACGCTAGATGTTGTTTCTGGTGCAGATTGTGGTTTTGGAGCTTCTGCTGGTTTCATTCCTGCTGGAAGTGTACCGTGAGTTGGACCTGTTGCTGCCGGTCTTTGTTGTGGTTTTGGTTCGGGTTTTGGAGCTTCTGCTGGTTTCATTCCTGCTGGAAGTGTACCGTGAGTTGGACCTGTTGCTGCCGGTCTTTGTTGTGTTTTTGATGAAGTCTGCGCAGGTTTTTGTTCTGCAGACTTGACCTGTGATGATAAATTAGCAAGCTTGGCTTCAAGCTGTGCTATCTTTGCCTCTAGTTCGGCTGTGTTAGATCCCTCTGTAACTTTTTTAATAGAACGTGTTTTTTTTGGCGTAGATTCTTTAGACATGTAGTAGTTGTGAGATATGGCAGTTTATTTACATTTTGATCAAGCACAGAATAGGCCAATTTCATAGAAGTTTTATAAGAAGCAGGCACGTCTTTTAGGCATTGGACGATTTTGAAAAGGAATATCCTGGCTTTGACTGGAAAAATACGCCTGCGTACAAGCATCCTGGAGGAAGAAATTGCCCATGCCCAAAGCACGAATATATCAGAGAGCAGATAGGGGTTGCAAAGACTGTAAGCCAGACTGCAAAGGAGCCAAGCAATATAACGCTAAAATTTTGCCCAGATCACTATAACGTATACCTTAAGGAGGTAATTCCGTCCATGCCTGTAAAGTACAGAATTTTAACAAAGATTGCACTCAAAATAGGTGCAATCAAGATTGAACAACTCAAGTACATGCAGTCAGACCAGTGTTTTTATTGCAGATTTGGTTCTGGCGGACATGACAAGAAAAATGAGCTTCCGCCAATTTTCTAAACAGGACTAATCAAGACTTTGGGTTTGTTTGGAGTATCATGATGACATCTCTTTCCACATAGAGGACATGTAATCCTGTCAAGAAATATGCATTGGCAAATATGTGATTTCATATAGCTATCAGCAGTCTTGGAATATTCCCCTGTTCCATTACAAAAAGAACACTGTGTGTCAAGAAGAGCAATTTTTCCTTGGCCCCCACAAACTGCGCATTTTTCGTCGCCCAACTTGATGGCATTTTGCTTCACAGTATAATTAAAGTTCTCTTGTCGGATATTTTTGAAAAGATCTATCCAGAATCCAGTTAAGCTTATACTGGATACAAATCCAGTAAATATGTGCCTGTTGAAGACATTACAGAATTTATTGAAAAACTGGAAAAATCTGGAGAGCTCAAAAGGGTAAAAACCCAGGTGGATTCCAACCTCGAAGTTTCAGAAATTCTTAGCAGAGTGATGTATTCCAATGGACCTGCAATACTTTTTGAAAACATAAAAAATTATGACATGCCGATACTTGCAAATGCATTTGGTTCCATCAAGCGACTTGAAATTGGATTAGAAATGCGGGACTTTACTGAAATTGGTCAGAGAATTGTTGACATGACAAGAATGGAAATGCCAACTGGTATTTTTGACAAGCTGCGAAAACTTCCAGAGTTTTCAAAGATGACAGACATTGCACCCAAGCTACAAAAAAGCGGTCCTGTAACCGAAGTAATAGAGGACACACCATCGTTTGACAATATTCCAATCCTTAAAACATGGCCAAAAGATGCCGGCAGGTTTATCACATTTGGGCTGATTGCCACAAAACACCCCGAGACAGGAGTGAGAAATCTCGGTGTGTACAGGATGCAGATAATAGATAGCACCCATGCATTTATGCACTGGCAAAAACACAAGCGCGGTGCACATCATTATGATATCAAAAAAGATTCTGGAAACAAAATAGAAGCTGCAATAATAATTGGCTCTGATCCTGCAACAGTGTTTTCTGCAGTAGCTCCAGTACCAGAGGGACTTGACAAATATCTCTTTTCAGGAATTACAAGAAAGACCGGAATCAAGACTGTAAAATGTAGAACAGTAGACCTCGAGGTTCCAGCCAATGCAGAGATTGTACTAGAGGGATATGTGGATCCATCAGACATACGAATGGAAGGACCATTTGGAGACCACACTGGATACTATACACCACAAGAACCGTATCCTGTATTTACTCTAACTGGAGTCATGCGAAAACAGAAACCGATTTACCTTACAACAATAGTTGGCAAGCCAATCCTAGAAGATGCATATATTGGAAAAGTAATAGAGCGCTCATTTTTGCCGCTTATCAAAATGTTTCATCCAGAGGTTGTTGATTTTGCAATGCCGGCTTCAGGATGGTTCCAAGGTATGGCAATAATTTCAATCAAGAAGAGATATCCAGGACAGGCCAAAAAAGTAATGATGGGGTTGTGGGGGATGGGCCAGCTTGCACTGACCAAGTTCTTTGTAATAGTAGATGACGATGTAAATGTTCATGATTTCAATGACGTAATCTGGGCCATTACCACAAGATCAGATGCTGCAAGAGACACAGTAATAATCAATAATACTCCGACAGACACGCTTGACCCTGCATCTCCTTTTGTAAACATGGGATCTAAACTAGGAATTGATGCCACACAGAAAACAAAGGAAGAAGGATTCCAAAGAGAGATTCAGGAACTTGTAAAATCGGACCAGCCTACAAAGAATCTAGTTGATTCCAAATGGTCTAGCTACGGCATCTAGTAGGTTCTTACGACATTATAGAAATTGTCTCGTTCTTCTACTTCATAACCAATTTGTTTTACTGCCTGGATTATTTTTGCCCCAGTAAGCTCAGTAGAACGAGCTCCCGTACATGAGACAACTTCTTCTCCTAAAAGTGTGCCACCAAAGTCGTCTGCCCCATACTGCAAGGCCATTTGTGCCATGGCAACCCCATTTGTAAGCCATGATGATTGTATATGAGAGATTAGATCATTGTACATTATTCTAGATATTGCGATCATCTTCAAGAGTTGTGTTCCCCCCGCTGGATATTTTACAGTCTCTTGTTTTTGCATCAGAGTATTGTTTGGCTCAAAGCTCCATGGGATAAAGGCCATGAATCCATTTGTCTTTTCCTGAAGCTTTGCAATTTTCATAAAGTGTTCTGCAACATCATTTCTTGTTTCCACATGACCGTACATCATAGTAGCAGACGCAGGAATTCCAATGCCATGTGCTTCTTCCATTATTCTAAGCCATGTATCACTTGATATCTTTTTTGGACTGATAATTTTTTTTACCTCATCAACTAAGATTTCTGCCCCAGCACCAGGAATTGACTGCATGCCAGCTTCCTTGAGCCTTGACAAGACTTCTTTTGTGCTGGTGTGTTCAACTTTTGAGATCATGTCAACTTCAGAAGCTGACAGACCATGGATTCCAATTTTTGGAAATTTTTTTCTTATCAATTTGAAGGCGTCTTCAAAGTATTCAATCTTAAGCGATGGATTGTGTCCTCCTTGGAACATTACTTGTGTTATTCCAAACATCTCCCAAGCCGCTTTAACTCTAGATTCTATCTTGTCAAGTGTTACAGTGTAAGATTCATCATGGCCAGGAGGTCTGTAAAAGGCGCAAAACTTGCAATCGGTGATACACACATTCGTATAATTTAGAATCATATTATTCACAAAAGAAGAACGTCGTCCAAACTTTTTCCTTGTCAGATGTCCAGCAACAAGTCCCATCAGGTGAACATCATCAGAGTCTAGCAGCCTCTTGCATTCTTCCATTCCAGGCCTTGTACCCACAAGGGAATTTTCCAAAATGTCACCAATTTCAGAATGATGGAGTTGTTCTGTCAGTTGACTCAATTGACTGTGTTTTCTCTTTAGCGTATTTAATCGTTTGAGAATAAAAGGCCTCATTTTCATCTCAAGTCAGAAAAAGTTTTGAATGTATTAAAAATTAATTTCTGAAAAACCATGATTGTATTTTTAATAATTTTTCCTAATTGCCTAATTTGTAAATTCTTGTCCATACCCCCGCTATTTTTAAGTAGGGCACACCAGCGATTAACACCAATGGTAACAGGCCACCAGATTCGAATGAATCGTATTTTGCGAAACGGTAAGATGCTCTGCATTCCCATGGACCATGGAATATCAAGCGGTCCACTCAAAGGAATCGAGGATCCTTATGCCTTGATTTACAATTGTCAACATTTCGGCCTTACATCAGTCATAATCAACAAAGGAATTCTCAAAAATCTACCAAGACCAACCAAAATTGGATTAATTGTACACTTTTCAGGCAGCACTTCCCTATCTGTATCTCCAAATAGAAAGATGTTGACAGGCTCAGTTGAAGAAGCGTTACGACTTGGTGCAGACGGAGTTTCTCTTCACATCAACATTGGGGGAAAAGAAGAACCGGAAATGATAGAACAGCTTGGCAGAATTGCCGATGACTGTCACAAATGGAGCATGCCGCTTTTGGCAATGATGTATCCAAGAGGTGAGAATGTTAAAAATCCACACGACCCAGAGATAGTAGGCCATGTTGCAAGAATTGGAGCAGAATGTGGTGCAGATATTGTAAAAACACTTTACACTGGAGATGTCGATTCATTCAAGAAAATAGTCAAGAGTACACCAGTACCAGTAGTCATAGCTGGAGGTCCAAAGGCAAAGACTGACAATGACATATTGCAGATGACAGAAGAGGCAATGGAAGCAGGAGCAAAGGGAGTGACATATGGACGAAACATCTTTGAGCACAAGGATCCAGGCAAGATGACTCATGCTCTTTCTGCAATAATATTTAGAAAAGAAACAGCAAAGGAAGCAGCGAAGTATATTGAGCAAAAATAGAGAATTAATCATAGCCCCAAAAGTTTCAAGGGGCCAGCTTGGCAAATTCTTGTCCGAGATAGAAAAAGAAGGGATCAAGATGGTAAGCCTAGACCCTTCTTATCTCAAAGGAATCAAATCAAAAGTGTCTACTGTACACACATCAACAAATTCAGACTATGTCATAGTTGACAAGATCACAAAAATCAAGGGTAAAAAAATAGGAATGAGATTCAAGGTTCTTTCAAACGCAGACATTGAAAAAATACTCTATCTTGCAAAGACAGGATTAGATTTTGTCATAATAGAGGTAAACGATTGGAAGATAATTCCACTTGAGAACATAATAGCAAAGTTGCACAAGATTCACACAGTTGTATATGCAGTAGCAAACACCCCTGACGAGGCCCGCAAGATGTTTTCAATATTGGAGATAGGTGTCGACGGCGTGATATTTTCAACGGATTCCATAAATGAAGTAAAAGAAACATTGGTGCATCTTGGAACAAAGAATTTTGAGCTAAGACCTGCCAAGATTTTGGAAATTAAAGAAGTAGGAAACGGAGAGCGTGTTTGTGTAGATACTGCATCAATCCTAGGACGGGGTGAGGGAATGCTAATTGGAAGCAGATCCAATTTTCTTTTCCTTGTGCACAATGAATCAGTTGGCTCGTCATTTACTTCCCCAAGACCTTTTAGAGTAAATGCTGGTGCAGTGCATTGCTATACTTTGTCACCAGATGGAACAACAAACTATTTGTCTGAGCTAGAGACAGGTTCAGAAGTTCTTGTGATTAATTCACACGGTAAGGCAAGAAGAGCTACTGTTGGTCGTTCCAAAATAGAAAGCAGACCAATGTTGATGATAAAGGCACAGATTGGAGATGAGGTAGGCGGCATCATTGCACAAAATGCAGAGACCATCAGGTTTGTGCGTCCAAATGGTCATCTTGTCTCAGTCACACACCTAAAGAAAGGAGATATTGTGCTAGCATATTCCAAGCCAGCAACTGGTAGACATTTCGGTATGGAAGTAGATGATGAGTACATTGTAGAAAAATAAGGGCCAAATCCTAAAAAATTATTATATACAAATACAACAAAATAATCTAATGAGTCTTCTTTGCAACATATGTGTCATGGAGATAAATGAAAATGAGGTAGAATCTCACATCAACACGCAAGCGCATCTGGAAAACAAGTCAAAAATTTCTACAAGCGGAAAAGGTTTGGACAAGAGTGTGGCAACCATATGGCTCAAATCGCTTGACTGACATCATTTCACTATAGATTGAGTTTGTATCAAGACATACACTAACAAAACTTTTTTAAAAATAAAAAAGATATGTTTATTCGAATTTCTTTTTTAGCTGGATTATTTCAGCCATCTCATCTTTGAGATGTTTTTTCAAAAGACATTCATGTTCTCTTTTATGCCTCCAGTACAAATTCATCATGGATTGTCTGGATCTTGCATGTTTCAATGCAGTAACATATTTTCTATGACTTTGCTCAACAACTCGAAAATATGACTTGCTGTTAGAAGTAACCATATGAAGAATCTTTATTCTTAATAGATAACCTTTCCTATACAGTTGGACTAGAGCAGGAGCTATAGTGATATTGGTTTTTTCCAGTTAGGAACAAGTTGCATCTTACGAAGTGATGGGGGTTCCAAGGTTCTCTTCTGTGCAATTTTGACATATTTTGATGACTTGTCAACTCCATAGTATTTCCTGTGAAGAAATCTTGCCATTTTTGTAGTTTGGCCGCTCCCAACAAACGGATCAAGAACAACATCACCAACATTGCTATAGAGCTGAATCAGGCGATACGGTATTTCTTCAGGAAATGCTGCAGGATGAAATTTCCTGTAGCTTGGAGGCATTGGGGCAATGTGCCAAACAGAGTTTGCAACCTCCTTTTTCATCAGATCATCAAGCACTAGTTTACTTTTTTTGTCCTTGACGTTGTGAAACGGCATCTTTCTGAAAATTATAATCTGTTCATGCATTATGTTTGGATAATAATACGTAGGATACGGATGCTGAACTGTAACTCTAAATCTTTTTTTTCCTCCCGTAACTTTATTCCAGATTATCTCTTCAAAGAAACTCCAACCTATCTCTTTTTTTGTCAATTCTACAAGGAGCAATGCAGGTAAAGGAAGCTTGCTTTTGCCTTCAACTATTTCGTTTCCTATAACAACGCAACAGAATCCACCAGGCGTAGTTACGCGATACACCTCAGAGAAGATTGTACGCATCTCTTCAAGCCAATCCCCAATAGATATCTCAACTGTTCCACGGTACCATTTTGTAGTATCTTGGTGTTCTTGATAATTGATAGCATTGTGATAAGGTGGAGATGTAACCGTTAATGCAATGGTATCATCAGGCAAGTGCGAGAGATCTTTTGAATCACATACAACAATCGAGTTTGGTTTCCACATCACTTTCCTCAATCATTTTGATATTTAACGGTTGTAAAAATAAAAAAATTATTCTAGCATAAAATTAAATCAAAGAAAATCACCTAAAACATGTACTTGACATGTTTTAGACAATCATGCGTTTTTCTTTACTTCTATTTCTATAGTTGACACGTTTCTTGATCTGCCATCTAATGATTGAAGATGTTCGGATCCTATACTGATTTGTCCTATAGAATACCCAGAGTTGTCAGTCCTTCGTGCAATTATTTGTGCAACATCCACGGCTCTGCCTATGCTAAGCCCTCTTGCCTTTATTGAGACCTTGGGGTTATTAGCCAGCTGTATGAGCGCAGATGTTACATATGCCATAATAGGCTTTTTTCCGATGAAGACAACGTCTTTTGTTTCGTGTGATGTATCTGAACTCATAGATACCCTCTAGAAGTGGTCGTTTCATAAAAGTTTCTTCCATTATCAGGTTTCCATCAAACTACATGCATCCAATATGATCATGTCTCAAGAGTGAATAATTTCAATACCATACCAGTGAAAAGAGAGCGATATAATTGGGCAGATGAAATATTGAAACCACGTTATTTTACTTCAGACAAATGGATGCTAATGTAAATATACTAGTAGAATGTAAACGAAATTAATGTCCAACCAACAAATTAAGATCGGTTTGGTCGCATTAGCATTAACAACCATAATGGTTTTTGCGGCAGCTGTACCTGCTGCAAGTGCACTGACACCAAGTACAGTGTATGCAAAATACTCCCAGAAAACAGACAGAATTCCAGGAGGACAAAACATTTGTGGCGTAACCTTATGCTCATCAGATAGTTGGGCTAAGATGCAACAGATGCTTCTTGATGCACAACACGATCCTAGCAAATGTAGTGAATTGAAAGGATGGATGTATTGTGGTCAACCAACCATGAACATGCCAAAGAACTCAACCAAGTAAGTGCCCAAAACTCATGGCAACCAAGGTCTGCGTAACAATTGCAGCATCCAGCCCTACAAAAGTATCTAGCCAGTTAAAACAGGCTCTTGCCAAGTCAGACTATGCAGAGATCCGGTTAGATTTTTTAAAACCAAATCAAGTTCCTTTTTGTTTATTTCTAGTAAAAAAACACCTCAAGAGGTGCATATGCACATTGCGTCCAGTCTCAGAGGGTGGAAAATTTTCAGGCAGTGAAAAAGAAAGAATGTCAATATTAAAACTGATTTCAGAGTTTGATCCATATCTTCTAGATGTAGAATACAACACATTAAAGAAAAACAAGGGACTGGCAAGATACATCAAGAGTACAAAAACTAGAATTTTGGTGTCATGGCATGATTTTACAAAAACTCCAAATGAACACACTCTAAAATCATTGCTCAAAAAAATGTCCAAATTTTCAAACAATGTCAAGATTGTAACAACCGCAAAAACAATTGCAGACACAATATGCATTCTGTCTCTTTACAAGTCGCATACACGAAATCTCAATCTGATTTCTTTTGCAATGGGAGACTATGGTAGGATGTCAAGAATTTTGTGTACAAAACTTGGTAGTCCATATACCTACGTCTCCATGGGCAAACCAGTTGCCCCAGGCCAATTTAGTCTAAAAGAAATGAAGAGTATTTTATCTCTGGAAGATAAAAGCAAAACTTACAATTAGATATTTTGAAGACATTAATCAGACTTTTGTTCAAAAAATCTTTTAATAAAACATGACTCGGCTTTTTTTATTCTAGACGAATCTGCCACCTCATGAGCCATATTCACAAGATCATTTTTGGTCAAATCTGTGATGACGGCATCTTCTTTTTCAGACTCTAGAGAATATTCTATGTCGTTTAATACATCAATGTTGTCATCAAGTACTTTTATACAGTCATCAAGCAAACTGGCAAAATCATCCTTGTCTTCCAATATTTTCACAAATACAATTTACATTAATTAATTGATCTATGAGGCACAAAACATCAATGATACCCTTATTATAAAAGAAACACGAAAAGACACCAGTGAACCCAAAATCGTCCCAGAACAATATGCCTCGAAATGTAGTCATTTTAGCTACAATAGTGACAATACTTCTTGCAATGTTCAGACTGGTATTATTTCTGATACTTGTGTGGATAGCGGCAATAGTGTTCATCATAGTATACCAATACAGATCGACTAGAACATCCAAAGGCAATTTTGTTTGTCTAGATTGTGCTACATTACATCAAGATTCAGCATGTCCAAAATGCGGTTCAAGACTCAAGAAAATATATTCTCAAAGCGACAAGTACGGAATTTAAGATATTTCAAATACAAATATTACATATTTCTAATCGCTTAAATCACGATTAATCAGGTAGAAAACAATGACCAAAACATATGCGGTCATAGGAGACCCCATAGATCACTCATTTTCACCTGCGCTCCATAATGCAGCTTTTTTATTTCTAGGTCTTGATTGCACATACATTGCATATAGAATTCCAAAAGGAGAGCTAGAATATGGCGTAGAAGCACTGAAAAAAATCAACATAGCAGGATTCAATGTTACAATTCCCCACAAAGTTGACATGATGAAATTTCTTGATGATGTAGACAATGAATGCAAAGTGGTAGGTGCCACAAATACAGTGGTCAATGAAAATGACTGTTTAAAGGGTTACAATACAGATGTTGATGGGTTTCTAGATCCGATAAAAAAAAGAAACATTGATTCAAAAGGTTCTGATGTTTTGTTAATCGGTGCAGGGGGAGCTGCAAGAGCAATCATAGCCGGGTTTGGCAAAGAAAAAGCTCGTAGAATAACCATTGCAAACAGGACTCGTGAAAGGGCAGAAGAATTGGTCAAATTTGCTCAAGACATAGGACTTGAATCAGACTATCTTGATCTCCAGTCAGCAGGAGAAGTAGTCAACAGATACAGGTTTATAGTAAATGCCACGTCAGTTGGGCTGAAGGGAATCGGCTGTCCCATTTCTACTAGAAACATTGGCAAAGAGTCCATAGTGTACGATATTGTATATTTACCAGTAGAAACTCCTTTGATTGATCAGTCAAAGAATCAAGGTGCGACCATCATATATGGGTGGGAAATGCTTCTTGCTCAGGCAATGAAGTCATTTGAAATTTGGACTGGTAAACCTGCTCCATACCAAGCCATGAAATTAACCCTACTTGGGAGATTCTAGAGATGAGCAAAGTAAAAGCAAGTATGCATGGTGCAGTTTCAATTGTAAATGCCATTGCCACAGGCAAAGGCGCAACACTTGGCATATCACTAGGCATAGAAGCAATTGTAGAAACCCAGCCTGGAAAGGGAATAATATTTGAGAACAAGGAATCCAACCTTAGTTCACGTCTAATACGAAATGTTGTTGAAACATCAGTTCCAAAAGCAGAACTTGAAAAAAACAAGATAACAATTTTTGTCAAATCAGAAATTCCTTCAGGGTATGGACTGAAGAGTTCAAGTGCAATTTCATCGGTCATATCACTTGCATGCGCAAAGATATTCAGACCCAAAGCCGGAGATCTTGACATCCTAAGGGACGGAGTACATGCATCTATCAAATCCAAGGTAAGCATAACAGGTGCCTTTGACGATGCATGTGCATGCTACTTTGGAGGGTTTATGGTAACAGACAACTCTAACATGAAGATCATAAAATCAGAAAAGGCACCAGAAGATCTGACTGCAATAATTTTCATTCCCAAGTCTAGAAGACGAGGCAATGTGAAAAAGCTAAATATTCTAAGCGGTGTTTTTTCACAGGCATGGGATCTTGCCAACAAATCAGATTATTGGAATGCCATGATACTCAATGGCCTTGCAACATCAGCAATTCTAGGATCTGAACCAAATATTCTAACTGACTTGTTAGACAGCGGTGCTCTTGGGGCATCAGTGTCTGGTAATGGACCCTCAATAGCAGCAGTGGTAAAAAATGACAAGGTGCAGAGCATAAAGAGAGTGTTTTCATCCCAAGAAGGAAGCATTATTGTCTCACAAGTAAATAACAAAAAGGCTGAAGTTTATGAAATGTAAGGCTGACAAATCCATTTTATCAGGAACTATATCATGCCCTCCAAACAAGAGTTATTCCCATCGAGCTATTTTTCTTGCTGCACTTGCCAATGGAAAAAGTGTCCTAAGAAATGTCCTACTCTCAAGGGACACTCTTGCAACAGTCAATGCATGTAAAGCATTTGGAGCAAAAATAGAAATCGATGGTTCTACCGTAACGGTTGAGAGCACTGGGGAAATAATTCCACAAACTAGTCAAATCGACGCATCAAATTCAGGTACCACCATCAGAATTTCAACAGCAATTGCATCTCTTTCGAATAAAACCATTACACTTACTGGTGACGCCAGCTTGCAAAAAAGACCCATGCAGCCATTGTTAGATGCCCTCACACAACTTGGAGTAGAGTGCATGTCAACAGACGGTAAACCTCCTGTCACCATAAAAGGCAGATCAGAAGGAGGAAACACTCACATATCAGGTTCAATCTCAAGCCAGTTTATTTCTGCGCTCTTGATCTCAGGTACAAGAATGAAAAATGGTATCACGTTGGAAATAGACGGGGAACTTGTATCAAAGCCATATCTTGATTCCACCATTGCCACAATGAAAAAATTTGGTGTTACAGTCAATACCATATCACCATATAAAAAATACAACATACCAAGCCAAAAATATACGCCAGCAGACTTTGTAGTTCCTTCAGATTTCTCAAGCATGGCTCTCTTGCTTTCTGCGGCAGTACTATTAGGAGAAGACATGTCAATCAATGCATCTTTGGGAGATCTGCCACAGGGAGATCGTGAGATATTATCATATTTGGAAAGACTAGGAGTCAAGATAAACTTGGGAGAAAAAATAACTCTAGTTTCTCCAAAACTTCTCAATGGAGGAAGGTTTGACCTTTCAAACAATCCAGACCTGCTCCCACCAATGGCAATCCTTGCTCTAAAAACATCAAAACCGATTGAGATTTACAATGTAAAACATGCAAGATTCAAAGAAACAGACAGGATAGCAATTTTGGCAAAAGAGCTTGCAAAGATTGGAATTATTGTCACAGAGAAAGAGGATGGATTGATTTTAGATTCTCCAAAAGCCCTAAAGAGTGCGGAGCTAGAATCTTTAGATGATCATAGGCTCTTCATGGCTTTTTCCATAGCAGGCATGTTTGTTGGAAATTGCACTATAACTGATCCTGATTCTGTTGACGTCTCATATCCAACATTTGTAGAGGACATGAGAAAGATTGGTGCAAATCTTACAATTTGAATTTTCAAATCGTTCCATCCCAAAAGACAGTAATTCCTAGAAGGATTATAAGCACGTAAAAGAGAATTTCATCATGTCTTCAAGCAGTATAGGACAACGTTTTGTTTTTACAAGTTTTGGCGAAAGTCATGGTAAATGCATAGGTGCAACAGTAGATGGTTGTCCAGCAGGATTAGAAATTGGAGAAAGAGACATTCAAACCATGTTAGACTTACGCAAACCTGGTCAATCCATTATCACCACCCAGAGAAAAGAGGATGACAAGGTAGAAATTCTTTCAGGCACATACAAAGGACATACAACTGGAGCACCAATTACAATGATAATCTGGAACAAGGATCAACATTCAAAAGATTATGACAATCTTACTTTAAAACCAAGACCTGGGCATTCTGACTATCCAGCATTTGTAAAGTATAACGGATTCAATGATATTCGAGGAGGCGGTAGATTTTCAGGAAGACTGACAGCCACATTCGTAATGGCAGGGGCAATAGCAAGAAAATTGCTTTCAAAGACTTTGGGAATTGAAACTTTTTCATATACTTGCCAGGTAGGAAGTGTAAAAATGAAGGAGCATGCAACAATGAAGATGAAAAATTCTGTATATAGCAATGAAGTAAGATGTCCTGATCCAAAAATTGCATCCAAGATGCGCGAAACAATTCTTGCTGCAAGACGAAGAGGAGATTCTATAGGAGGCATCGTCGAATCATTAACAGTAAACTTGCCAGTAGGACTTGGTGAACCAATTTTTGGCTCACTAGAATCAGATCTGAGTAAGGCTCTTTTTTCAATTCCGGCCGTAAAAGGCGTGGAATTTGGTTCTGGTTTTCACGGTTCAACACTGCACGGCTCAGAGAACAATGATGAATTTTTAATTAAAAATGGAAAAATTCAAACTAAAACCAACAATGCCGGAGGCATACTAGGAGGCATATCAACAGGCATGCCAATTGTCTTGCGAGTGGCATTCAAACCAGCATCATCAATAGCAAAAAAACAGCAAACTATCGATCTTCATACAAAGAAATCTGTTTCCTTGGTAGTTCAGGGAAGACATGATCCATGCGTAGTTCCTCGTGCACCTCCGGTAGTGGATTCGCTAGTATCAGTTGTGCTTGCAGACCACGCAATCAGAGCAGGTTTTATTCCGCCAGTCATAAGATAGAAAATGTCAGACATCAACAAATTACGCGACAAAATAGACAGGATTACGTTTGATGTTATCAGATTACTCAAGGAAAGAAATGATGTAGCAAAAGAAATTGGGAATTTAAAAAATAATCTCGGCATCGGAGTTACAAACGAGGAGAGAGAAAACCAGTTACGTACAAGAGTGCTCGCATTATGCAGAGAGATAGGACTTGACGAAAAAACTGCAATGATGATGTTAAATTTCCTATTAAACGAGTCTGTCAAGATCCAGTCCGTAGACAAACCAACCCACATGGCAGTATTTTTAAAAGCAAAGAAATTGGAAAGCGAGGGGAAAAAAATAATACACATGGAAGTGGGGGAACCTGATTTTCTCCCGCCAGAAATTGTACACACCGCACTATCCGAAGTCTACTCCAAAGGATATACCAAATATGGAGATTCTAGAGGAATGTCAGATTTTAGGGACGCACTTGCAAAACATATCGTAAAAAAATTTGGTACCGCAACATCAGCTCAGAATATTCTTGTATCTCCAGGAGCACGTTTCTCGGTATTTCTTGCAATCTCTAGTCTACTAAACCCAGGAAATGAAATCATGATAATAGAGCCAGCATGGCCTGCATATAGAGACAATGCTCTCAATTCAGGAGTCAAGGTAAGGACAATACATACAACACTTGAAAGCAAGTGGGAGCCAAAGATAGAGGACATCAAAAATACCATAAATGAAAATACCAGAATGCTAGTTCTCAATTATCCAAACAATCCTACCGGTAAGATCCTTCCTATAAATTTACAGGACCAGATAATGGAATTGGTAATGAAAAATAACTTGTATGTGTTAAGCGACGAGATTTATTCATCATATGCAAACAAACCATGGAAAAGTATCCTTACTTATGGATACAATAAATCAATAGTAACACAATCATTTTCAAAATCACATGCCATGACGGGCTTTAGAATTGGCTATGCCATATCCAGTCCAGAGATAATAGACAAGATGTCAAAACTTCAGGCCCTTGCATTGACAAATGTTTCAGAACCCATTCAATATGTAGCCATGAAGGCATTAGAGGCAGATATAACCAACAATACTAGAACTATTAAAAACAGGTTAGAAATTATACTAAAAAAAGCGAAAACTATGAAGTTAGACTTTGTAGAGCCAGACGGGGCAATGTACTTGTTTGCCAAGGTAATACAAGAGAACTTTGATTCAATAGATTTTACAAACAGGCTTTTAGATAGGGGGGTGGCAATAGCTCCAGGAGAAGGATTTGGGAATTATCAAGGATTTGTCAGAATATCAGCCTGTCAGCCAGAAGATACACTTAATCAGGGAATGCAAATAATAGAGGAAGGGTTGAAAACAAGATAATGAAAAAAAAGATTGCCATAATCGGTGCAGAGGGCCAGATGGGAAAGTGGTTCTCAAAGTATTTTCTTGAGAAAGATTATGACATAATAGGATATGACTCTGAGAAAGAAATTTTGAACAAGTCAGTTACAAAGGCGCAGTCTCTTGTAGGAGCCATTCTAACGGCAGATTATGTTATTTTATGCATCCCGGTAAAACGTACACCTGAAACAATAAGACTAATTGCAAAAGAGATGAAACGCGACTCGTATTTAATAGACATCTCTTCTCTTAAAACAAAAACTGCAGCAGCCCTCTCCAAGATACCAGACAAGGTAAATCCAATATGCATCCACCCCATGTTTGGTCCGGGAACTAAAAAGCTAAAGGGTCAAAACATAATATCAATTCCAATTCGTGATGCGAAAAAAGAAATGGCTGTTACAAAGTCATTGTTTGAAGAAGCAAATTTTGTCCAGATAGATGCTACAGAGCATGATAAAAAAATAGCAATTGTACTTGGAATGCCACATCTAGTGAATTTGGCACTTGCTAACATATTTGCAAAGGAAGAGAATTTCACCCTAGTTGAAAAAATGGCCGGAACTACTTTCAAAGCCCAAAAACTTCTCACAACAGGAATCATGACAGAACCTCAAGAACTCATTGAAACAATAATCTCAAATCCTGAAATTCGAAGGTATGCAGAAGAGTTTTGGAAGGATATTGGCAGAATGCTTATTTTAATTCAAGAGAACAAGACTGAAGAAATGATAAAGTACATCTCAAGTGCAAAGGAGAGACTAGCAAAGAATGTTGATCTTGACGAAGCATACAAAAAACTTGTTACAATGGTAAGCGCTGTAGAAAAATAATTGAAATCTACAAAAATAGTGACATCCTTTTTGACACAGAACGAACAGTATTTGATTTTAAAGCGAAGTAACAAGGTAAGAACAATGAAAGATCTCTGGGCAGGCATAAGCGGCATCATAGAAGGCCACGAAGATCCTCTGTACAGAGCAAAAAAAGAGATACATGAAGAGACAGGCATTACTGAAAACCAAATTACTCTCATTCGTGCGGCATCTCAAATGAGAACAGATTCTCCCCAATACGAGAATCATGAGTGGTTGATTTTCCCATTTTTGTTTTCTGTAAAGGAACACAAGATAAAATTGAATTGGGAAAACTCTGAATATCAATGGGTAGCACCTTCAGATCTGGCAAAATTTCAAACAGTACCAAGTCTTGATAAAGTATTAGCTAGTTTGCTGTAACTTTTCTACTTCAGTTGTTGTAAACCGTTGTTGTGGAAGCATGATGTAAACACATGCACCGCCACACATAGTACATGGAACTGTATTTCCTTTTAGCTGCCCACTTCGTGCATGAATGCGAGATGCTTCTTCAGGATCAATTGATAATGCAATTTGTTTTTCCCAATTCAGAGTTCTTCTTGCCTCTGTCATTTCCATGTCCCACTTGATTGCTTTGTCCCGTAGCTTGACCAAGTCTCCGGCATGTGCTGCAATCCTATATGCAACAAGCCCCGCCTTGACCTCCTCTGCAGTAGGCAATGCAAGGTGCTCTGCAGGAGTAAGATAACACAATAGATCTACGCCTTCACTTGCAGAGATTGCTGCACCAATGGCACTTGCTATGTGATCGTGTCCAGACGCAACGTCTGTCACAAGAGGTCCCAGTACATAATATGGAACTTCTCCTATTAGAGACTTGGCTAATCGTACATTTGCTGCAACTTCGTTGAGCGGAACATGTCCAGGTCCCTCAACCATCACTTGAACATCTTTCTCATGTGCAATTTTAGTGAGTCGCGCTATGTTGATCATTTCCTGAACTTGGAGTTCATCGTGAGAGTCAAGGATAGAACCTGGCCTTAGTGCATCTCCCAAACTAAAAGTAACATCATATTTTCTTGCAATCTCAATAAGATAGTCAAAGTGTTCATAGTATGGATTTTCCTTATCATACTTTAGCATCCATGCAGCTGTGATAGTGCCTCCCTTGCTTACTATTCCAGCATGTCTTTTTACTGCAAGAATGCGTTTTGCTATATCCTTTGTTATTCCAGAATGAATTGTAGTATAGTCAACTCCATCTTTTACATTACGCTCAAATGCATTAAGAAAATCATCTTCTGTGATATCAAGAGGATTCTTGTGTTTTTCAACTCCATAATTGTACGCTTCATAAACAGGCACTGTTCCAAATGCTATTGGTGCAGCTTCCAACAGTCTCCTTCTAAACAATCCAACATCTCCTCCGTCACTTAGATCCATTATAGTATCAGCGTGATATTTTATTGCAATTTCGGCTTTCTTGACTTCCTCTTCAAGATTCTGATTCAGGGTAGAATTTCCAATGTTTACATTTACCTTGGTCTTCATTCCTTTTCCTATTCCAACCACTCTGATCTTTTGTGAGCGAAAATTGTTATGAGGTATAATAATAGAACCATTTGCAATTTTTGGTATAAGCCAGTCTAGTGTTACAGATTCATCGCGTGCAACCGCTTTCATTTCATCTGTAGCAACACCCCTTCTAGCGGCATTCATCTGAGTACTCAATTTACTATTTTTAGCTAGTAATTGGATTTAAACGTGAGTTTCTAAACCTAAGATCATGAACATTTTGTCCATTGCAGGCTCTGATCCTTCCTCAGGCGCAGGCATCCAGGGAGATATGAAGACATTTAGTGCTTTTGGGGCATATGGTACAAGTGTGATTACTGCAGTCACAAGTCAAAACACAAGAAAATTTTTCAACGTGGAACCGGTTGCACCATTTCTTGTAAAAAGCCAGATAAGATCAATTCTGGAAGACTTTAGAGTAGATGCAATAAAGATAGGAATGGTTTATGACAAACAGACAGTCAGAGCAATACACTCAGAACTTGAAAAAATTAAAATTCCAATAATTCTTGATCCCATATTCAAATCCACGACAGGCGGAGATCTTCAAACAGAAAACGCTTTTTCAGATTTCAAAAAATTGCTCATTCCTCTCTCATATGCAATCACTCCAAATATTCCAGAGGCTGAAAAGATTACAGGTCTGAAGATCAAGTCATTAAATGATATGAAAAATGCTGCAAAGAAGATTCAGAAAATAGGGGCAAAAAATGTGATAATAAAAGGAGGACACTTTTCTTTAGGATCCAAGGTTGTAGATGTTCTTCTAGATGACGAAAAATTTTACATTTTTTCTCATGATAGACTAAAATTTGAAAATCATGGGGGCGGATGTACTTTTTCAGCATCCCTATGTGTAAACATCGCAAGAGGAAAAAAATTACCAGAAGCAATAGATGCAGCACGTCTTTTCACGATAGAATCAATGAAAAAGGCCACACAGATTGGGAGAGGGCTTGCAATAACCAAACATGCAAAAGGTGATGATATTGAGAACCAGTTATCAAACGCAATATCAAAATTTTGTTCAATTGATTTCATATATGAACACATTCCAGAATGCCAGACAAATTTTGTATATTCAGTACCAAGTCCTCAGTCTCTAAATGATATACTGGGACTGGAAGGAAGAATTGTTAGAACCGGGAAACATGTAACTGTTGCCGGTCACCTCAAATATGAAGGCTCTAAACATGTTGCATCTGCAGTATTAGAAATGGCAAGAAAGTTTCCGGCCATTAGATCTGCACTGAACCTAAAGTATGACAAAAAAACAATAAAGAATGCAGTTTCAAAAGGGTTCCAAGTTTCATCGTATGACAGGGATACAGAACCAGCAAGAGCCAAGGTTAAGGAAGGTAGCACCATATCATGGGGCACCAAGGCAGCAATAAAGACTAGAAACACACCACCAGATATTGTATTTCACACTGGCGATTTTGGAAAAGAAGCAATGATCATAATTTTTGGAAAAAACCCGGAAGATGTTCTGAGAAAAACTTTGAAGATAACAAAGTCTTTTCATCCTTCAACATAAATACCAGAAATCCAGAATGCTTTACATGAAAGCAGTCATTTTAGCTGGAGGTCTTGGTACAAGGCTTCAACCATATACCATATTTCTTCCAAAAGCAATGCTTCCACTTGGAGAAAAGCCTCTTTTAGAGCACCTTATAGAATGGGTCAAGCAAGGAGGAGTGGATTCGTTTGTTCTGTGTGTTAGTTACCTAAGAAAAACAATCGAGGATTATTTTGAAGACGGTAGCAGGTTTGGCGTAAAAATAGAATATGCAGTTGCAAACAGACCCCTTGCCACAGCAGGTCAACTAAAGACTGCGGAGGAGTTCATTGATGATAGTTTTGTTTGCCTGTATGGTGATTCCATATTTGATTTCAATTTGAAGGGCATGATAGAAAATCACCGCAGGAAGAAATCATTTGTTACCATGGGGTTGTCTGAATACAAGACCAAATTACAATACGGATTCATAGAAATGGACAAGGCCAACAGGGTGAATGCATGGCGTGAGAAACCAGAGGTTAAAGGAAATATCAATATTGGTTGCTATGTAATGGAACCTGGCATATTCAAGTTCATACCTCCAAACAAGCCATATGGCATGGATGATGTGATACGTAGTGCAATAGCCAAGAAAAACAAGGTAAACGGGTACCTCATAAAGAGCGGTTTTCTGGACATTGGAGACAAGGCTTCATACAGAAGGGCTTATCAGCAATACATTACACGGCTAGGTCGGATTTAGACTAGAAATCATGTCATCCATCAAGATACGCAAATTACAAAAAAAAGATATCTTCAATGGATTTTTACTTTCTCTTGATTCTCTTAGAAAATCAAGCCAAATAAAGCCAAATAAAGCCAATGCAATTTTTGACAAGATTGCAAAAAATTCACATCAGGTCATATATGTTGCAGTAGACAATTCGGAGATAATAGGTTCTGCAAGTATTTTGATCGAGCAAAAGTTCATTCATGGTGGAGGCAAGGTGGGCCACATTGAAGACGTGGCCGTGAGAAAAGAATTTCAGGGAAAAGGGGTTGGCAATCAAATAGTTGTCGCACTTTTAAAATATGCTCAAAAACAAGGATGTTATAAAACAATTCTTGATTGTACAGACGAGTTGATTCCATTTTATGAAAAGATTGGATTTAAGAGACACTCAAATTCAATGCGGTTTGATCATCTATCAAAAAAGTAATCTCTCTTAGGCACAGGTTTCAATCTGAACAACAATGCACCTATGACAATCACTGGAATAGAAGATATTGTAAATATTATAGGGGAGAGAGTTAATTCCGGTACAATATATGCCGGTATGATTTTTGGTATCAGGGTACTAACATAAGACATTCCAACAATAGTAACTACTCCACCAGCTATGATCAAAGAGCCAACCAGTCTTGAACCATATTTTCGTGCAAGCATAAAAGATGATCCTGCAAGAACAAGTGCTGGAGCTATACTGATAGAAATGAATTCCTTCATTTCAGAGGATGGGTCAATGTCATAAGCTGGATGTACAAGATAGACACTAATTGATATCATTTGAGCTACAAACATCACAAACAAGCCAAGACTTGCAATTGCTATCCATTTTTCAACTGCCACAACAACTCATTTAGCAGTTCAATAAATAAACCAAATGATTGGCCCTAAACTATTCCAACAAGATTTGCAAGCTCTTTTCTGCACGCTGAACCAAGCTCTTCTGCAGCTTTTTCAGGAGTCACCTTATTGAGAAACACGCCATATCCCCTCTCAAGTCCAGACCAAGGATCAGCTTGTGGATAAACTTCAATGTGCCAATGAATCTGCCTGTTGTTCTTCTTTTCCGGTGAAAGATGAAATACCATATTGTATGACAGGTTTTTCATTGTATTTCCAAGCCCACCCAAGGTAGCGCGCAAAATTAGAGACAGATCGTTTATCTCTTTTTGAGTTATCTTGGAAAAACTTGTTATGTGTTTTTTTGGATAAATCCAAAATTCATATGGATGAGATGGGGCCCATGGACAAAAAGCAAGAAAGCCTTCAGTCTGGAGTATTTGTCTTGGTCCACCAGTTTCAGTACCAACAGTTTGGCACATTGGGCATATTCCTTTTTCATTTAGTATTTTGTGTGCAGCCTCTGCCTCTAGTTCTATAACAGGCGGTATAGTTGAAAATGTTACAATATTCAGATGTGCATGAGTTGTAGAGCCGCCTGCTTCTTTTCCATGGTCTACATAGATTGAAACATATGTCACTCCACGCTGTGTGTATAACCACCTAAGTCTATCTTGGATTACCACAAGCACGTTGGACCATTGTTCAGTCGATATACTTGCCAGAGAATCTTTGTGTTTTTCCGAAGCAACTACAACATAATGATATCCATAAGCTGGTTCGCTGTAAAGCGGTCTATCGCTATAGGAATTTTCTGATGTGGTGGTGACAATAGGATTTTTACTTTCAAATACTCTAACTGACCAATTCTGAACATAGTTATCTTCTGTATCCTGCAGCCTCTGCAACATTCCATCTTTTGCCACAAGAGAAAGTGTAGACGGGTTAGTCATGGATTCATTTCCTGGGCAATATGGACATTTTTTTGAATCAACTATAGGTTGTGGATCAGGAGATGTGATCACAAAGCGATCAATAGAATAATCCTTCCTTAAATCCCCCATACCTGCTAGATTTTGGATCTAGCAATTTAAAACCTTTGCAAAGATCGGAAATATACCACATGTGGTATCATTTTAACACGTATCGCCCCATGATGTCATTTTGATAAAAATTAAAACTTAAATTGGAAGATCAGGCCGATGAAGTTGTCTCATGTCAACAGAATCATTAAAACGAGATCATGCCTTGATTGAAAAAGTGCTAAAGTCAATGTGGTCAACCATACCATTACTCAAGTCTGGAAAGACCATACCAGAGCCAATTCTGAATCAAGTAATTGACTTCTCATTGAATTTCACTGATGTTTGTCATCATGGAAAAGAAGAAAATTCCCTCTTTCCAAAACTTGAAAAGAAGGGAATGCCGCGAAATTCAGGACCAATTGCAGTCATGCTAATGGAGCACGAGGTTACACGAAAGATAGCAGCCAGAATGGAAATATCTTCAAAGACATACCTGAAAAACGGTGATGCTGCCCAGTTGATAGTAGACATGCAAGAATACATCAATCATGTAGTACAACACATATGGAAAGAAAATAACAGACTATTTGAAATGGCAGAGATGGCCCTTAGAAATGATGTAGAACAAGTAAGCAAGAGCCTTCAAGATGTGGAAGATGCAAAACTCATGGAAATAGGCAAGAAAAGAGAAGATTATGAGAGATTTGCAGAAGAGATTGCAAAACAATTTCCACCTCAAGAATAGAGTTATCAAAAAATACCAAAGGATTTTTCTAGTATACATTTCTGAGAAAAATATGAAATTTTCAAGGCATCAAATAGCAAGTTTTTACATACAAGAAAGGATGTTCCAGTCTTGACTATAAAGACGGGCGATAAGGTCAGAATAGAGTATATTGGCACCTTGGAGGATGGAACGGTCTTTGATAGTTCTACAGAACATGAAAATCCTCTAGAGTTTGAGGTGGGCAGTGACCAAGTGATAAAGGGATTCGATGATGCAACACTTGGAATGAAAGAAGGTGAGGAAAAGCAATTCAGTATTGATCCTGCCGATGCATATGGAGAACATGACCCAACCTTGATTCAGAAGATACCAAGAGAAGTATTTCCTCAAGATGTCAAACTTGTTCCGGGACTATTGTTTGAGGCAGGACTTCCCACAGGAGAAAAAGTACCTGCCACAATAACCGAAGTGCAAGAAGAAATTATATCAGTAGACTTGAATCATCCTCTTGCAGGAAAAAAACTTAATTTCAAGATCAAAGTGTCAATCATAACGTCTTCCTAGTTTTTTATCATCCAATACCATAGCATCATCTTAGAAAAATTAATTGTCTTTGCACAATTAAATAATTTTAAAATTTAGATCGCTTGAAAAATCAAGGTTTATGTGTGATATCAAAAAACTCAGTCGTGTAGACGAAAATGGACAATTCGGATATACACATGATATATGTTCTTCTTGACGGCATAGGAGATTTGCCGCATCCAGATCTTAAGGGTTTCACACCACTAGGTTATGCAAAAACTCCCAATCTTGACAAACTTGCAAGAAATGGAGCTATAGGAGAAGTTATTTCAGTTGGCAAAGGCATAGCTCCCCAATCAGACATTGCAGTTTTCAATATGTTAGGATATAGATTTGAGAACACACAGTATGTTGGAAGGGGAGTTATCGAGGCGATTGGGATAGGCATTGATTTTAAAAGTGGTGACCTTGCGCTGCGGGGAAACTTTGCCACTGTAAATGATGAGAGAATAATTACAGATAGAAGAGCGGGAAGAAATATTGAGAAAGAAGATGCTGTTGCAGTTGCTCACGAAATAGAAACAAAGATCAAGTTTTCAAATCCAAAAGCATCAGTTGTAGTGGCTCCAACAGTTGGACATAGAGTAATTGTAAGAATAAGATGTGATGGCATGTTTCTCACACCTGAGATAAGTAACACGGATCCGGCTTATGCAAGAATAGGTGGCATGGGGGTTGCTAAAGCAGTAGGTGACTATATGAAGATAGAAAAATCATTGCCATTAAACGAATCTGATGGTGCCAAGCTTTCGGCATCATTTGTAAATGAGTTTACAGACAAGTCTCTTCAAATCATGAAAGACAGTATTGTGAATAAGAACAGAAGAGATCATGGAAAGAAAATGCTAAATTCCATATTATTACGCGATGCAGGAAATGAGTTTCCAAATGTGATTCCAATAAATGAACTACACCAAATGCAGTTTTCTTGCATAGTTGACATGCCAGTAGAAATTGGAATTGCAAATGTATTGAAGATGAAGTCATTTAGTGCTGGCGGCCTCACGGATTATGAAGAAAAAGCGCGTGTTGCAGCCAAGGCAATGGAGACACAGAATGCAATCTATGTACACATCAAGGGACCAGATGAATTCGGTCACGATGGAGATGCAGTCGGCAAGATGCAGAATATAGAAGAGATAGACCGCCGATTTTTTGGGACATTACTTGCCAATATTGACACATCAAAAGTTGCAGTCGTGATATCAGGAGATCATTCCACACCATGTATAAACAAAAGTCACAGTGATGATCCAGTTCCAGTTTTGGTCTCAGGTGATTTTATCAAAAAGGATGGAACTACAAGGTTTACAGAAGATCAGGCAAAGAAAGGTAAAATAGGCCTGCTCACGGGAGCAGATGTCATCAAGACCGCAGTAAAGATGATCAAATCATAAATGGTCCCATAGACTTTGAAGATATCATCATTGCCACGGTTTCCTGAAACTTGTCTACATTGATACCATGATATGTTCCAGAGACATTAGAAAATTTTTCCATGGCTCTGTTCATGATTGACAGACATATGTCATTTTCATATTTCTCATAGTGAACTAGTGCAGCTGCAACAAGAATTATTCCTTGAACAAGATCTTTTTCTCCCTCATGTGTGTTTTTCCAGACACCTTCAAGAACTTCATGACATTCCCAGTATCGCTCATCATTAAAATACTGTCTTGCTATTCTTATGGCATCTTCTTTTTCAATTTTTTCCTCTACAACAGGTTTAGCATCATAAAGGGAACCTATTGTCTTGAATTTTTCCACAACCAAATCCAACTCTTCTTTTTGTACAGACACATCAAACTCTAGATATTTGGTTGAAACCCTCATATCTCTTACAATTATATTCATTTCCGAAGTTAACTGATCAGCTTTTGCAAGTAGTGATTTAGCATCAGCTGGAACATAACCCGAGTTTTTCAGGTGAACCATAAACCTGTCCACGAATTTTTTACATATTGATTTCTTAAATTGTTATCTAGAAGTGGTTAAGATTTATATGAACTATTAAAAGGACTTGGAATACATGTCAATGATTGAAGTTACACGAGATGTAAAGAATCCCTTACTGTCAAGAAGAGAGATTACATGTAATTTCAAAGGCCTTTCTGGTAGACTCAAAAAACTAGAGGCAGTAGACATGATTTCAAAAAAATTCAACCTAGAAGGAAAGATTGTAGTACCAATATTATTGAAAAATGAAACTGGAAGACCAGTGATATCTGGAAGTTTCTATGTGTACGAGGATGAAAAACTTGCCAAGGAGCATCTAAAGGCCGCAGTCTTTGCAAGAATTGAAAAAGCAAAAGGTGCAGCTGCAAAAGCAGAAGGAGAGGCTCCTTCAGACCAAGCTGAAGTAAAGGAAGAGAGCAAGTAATGGCAGGTAAGAAAGGTTCCAGCCCATCAGTGTACAAGTATTACAAAGTTTCTGGTGACAAAGCAGAGAGAACAAAGAAAGAATGTTCAAGGTGTGGCAAGGGCGTATTCATGTCAAACCATAAAGACAGACGAAGTTGTGGCAAATGTGGCTTGACTGAATTTAACCAGTAATTAGTATAGTTTCTTCTTTTGAAGACGAAAAGTTTTTTGTTCTATTTGATCTAATTTGTGTAAAAAGATTGGATCAATCGTAGTGTTTGCAATCACAGATGCCGGGATCTTGGCAATGTTGGTGTCCATTGTTATGTTTGTGGTAGGAAGATTCTTTTCTATCCAGAGTTTCATCACCTTATCTTCTAGTTTATAGTCCCTAAATCCCTCTGGAAATTTTTTAGTGATGTGTAGCAGCAAGGTTTTGTCATCAAAGACTGCTTTTGGTTCAGAGAGCCTGGTAGAATCCGAATAGCTGCTTTCAAAAAGATTACCGCTTAGCTCATCTGAAACAATGTCCATCTTGGATATTTTTCTCATTAGTTCCAAATAGTGTAAAAATTCATGTGCCAGAATAGCATGGATTGTGCCCTTTAGACCATATGCAACAAGTGGTGCTGTAATTTGTATTATGATGTTCAATTTATCGTTAGAAACAACAGGGATTGTTCTTGCAAATAATATTCCATAATCAAAAGAGCCTACAGAGGGGTGAGATACAACTGCAGATGGTTCCACATATGCAAGCGGAAAATTGATTCCTGATGCTTTTTCTATTCTTTGGATTCCAGACAAAGCTACTCTGAATCTTTTTATTATTAAAGCATGGACCTGGTCAGGAATTAATCCATTTTTATGGGCATCGTGCACCCTAAGTAAAGGATCCAATCCAACAAGATTGAATTTGACGATAATAAAAGTTTGACATAAAAAGATAGATTTCAAATAGTTCTGTAGTAATCAAGAGATTCGATCAGAATTGTCACAATTACTCTAAAAATTCAGTCACTAGACACTATTTTATGAAAATCAAATGTTATGCACTTGCACCCATTTTCAAGTAGCATGCTTATGTTTGGTTCCACATTGTTTCCAGTTACAAGCCTCTTTAGAGGAATTCCGCCATCCAATGTCATCATGACTGTAAATGATTTTGTATCCATTTTTTTTATTTTAACATCGTAGATTCTTTTTTGATTCTGCCATGGTAGATTTTCGCTTATTGCAATAGGCATGTCTTTTAGACATTTCAACACATTCAATGCCTCCAGTGTCAGATCTTTTTCAGTTGTTATCTCTAGCATGACCTCTGTCTTGAATTTTATTTGTTCAGTAGGAATCTTTGAAACAACATGTAAATTGAGAACAGAGATATTTCCGAGATTTACCTTTTTTGGTATTGTGACTCTTCTTTTGTGCGGGTTTATCACCTTGACAAAAAACGGCCTCCCATTTCCGAGAACAAGACTGGATTGATCTTCACTTCCTATCCAAGTTATTTTGGCTTGTTGTGCACCAAATTTTTCAAACAGAAACTTGGCAATATGGCCTTCAACACTATTAAATTCTGATATTCCATGAAAGTCACAAGCAAAACACCCCTTTCCATCACACCTGTTGCAAGACACTTGTTTTTGTGGAATTCCTCTTGCTTCTTTTGTATATCTTCCCTGCAGAAACAATGCTTTTGGTTTTATATCACATTGGTCTTTTTTAAAATCAATTGTAATTACAATGTCAGGATTTTGATAATCAACTCTACTCCTAGTTTTTTTGCCAAATTGTTTTCCCATCTCTCTTGTGACATCACTTTTAATTCCGGCAATACCGCGAAGTTTAAACTTGGAGCGTACAATGTCATCCCTGTCTAAAATAGAAGGCTTTAGAATTGCGCCTATGAGAAATGTAGAAAACTCGTATTCCTTTGACATGTCAAGAATTTTGTTTAAGAATGTGCCAAGCTCTGGCATTAAATTCTTGCAGAGATAACATGATTTTGGTTTATTTTGTTTTGTTATTTTTCTGATTTTTTTTCCAAGATTTTTGTGTGAGACTAACCGTAATTTACTTGCAAACATTCTTCCAAGACAATAGTCGCAGAGACTATATTCTCGCAAGATTTGCCTAGTCTCTTCAATTACCACATCCATCTTGGTTTTTTTCAACAGTGCATCAAGTAAGCAAATAAGGTGTTTTAATCTTAATTATGCCAAGCTACCAAGGATATAACCTTCTGGAAGATTCTTTTTCTGAAACACTGATGGCCTTTGTTGGACATGTTTGTGCAGCATCTAGAATTTTCTCAGAATTTGCTCCGCATTCATTAATTACCTTAGATTTTGGATTTACCTTTACATTTTTCTCCACCCTAAATACTGATGGTGCAATTGTTTCACAGCTACAACATGCTATACATTTGCCAGGATCAACATTTACAGAAACGGCGATGTCATTTTCAACCTGTATTGGCTCAGTTCCAGTTTTTGTCTCAGATCTTACTTTTTCATAATAATCCCAGAAAGTTTTTTCATATCGTGTCCAGAAATTCTGATATTCACTTTCAGCATATCCGGTATACCTAGTCCAATCTTCATTTGGTGGCCTATCGGATTTTTTTGCACCCCACGAATTTTTTCCAGAATTGAAACCAGATTTTTTCTTCAAATCTTTATCAGCGTATTTTGCAGAAGACTTTGCCATACTGTTCTTGTATTCTGCACGAAGTGTTTGATATGCTTCAGTTATTACCTTGAATTTTATGCTTTCTTGATCTGAAGAATTCTTATCTGGGTGATATTGCAATGCTAACTTTCTATAGGCTGATTTTACATCCCTGATTGAGACTCCATCCTGGAGACCCAGCGCCTGATAACACTGATAGGTGTTCAACAAGATGTTTTAGAATATACAATCCAAGATATTTAGACGCATCTCAAGAAATTACTAGCCCAATCCCATCTTTCTGAGCATGCCTTGCATCTGACGCCCTTTGGAAGCTTTCATCATGGTTTTTGAATTTTTGTACGCCTTTAGTAGTTCTTTTACTTCGTGTTCTGGCCATCCAGAACCTCTTGCTATTCTTTTCACTCTCGATGCATTTATCAAATCAGGATCAGATTTTTCATCCTTTGTCATAGACTGGATTATGTAGCGCCATTTTTCCATGCGCTGTTCTTGCTGTTCAACTTGATCTTCTTTTACCATTCCAGAAAAACCAGGCATGTTTTCCAAGATGTTACGCAATCCTCCGGCCTTTGTTGCTTCCTCAATTTGAAAATAGAAATCTTCCATATTCATTTTGCCGTGTGAAATTCTCTTTAGTCGATCTTCATTGCCTTCGGTCTCTAGTCTTTTTGCCATGTCAAGTAATGCTTGAATATCACCCATGCCAAGCATTCGTCCTACAAATCTAGTAGGAGAAAATTTTTCAAGATCGTCAATTCTTTCACCTGTTCCGATGTACATTATTTGTGCTCCAGTAGCAGCCGCAGCTGCAAGGGCGCCTCCACCTTTTGCGCTGCTATCCAGTTTTGTTATTATGATGCCTCCTACCGGAACGGTCTTGTGAAATGCCTCTGCTTGACCATAACACTGTTGTCCAATGGTACCATCAATTATCAGCAATGCAAGATCAGGATTTGCTACAGCACCAATTCTGGTCATTTCCTCAAGAAGATCTTTTTCTTCCTTGTGTCTTCCTGCTGTATCTATTAGAATAATATCAAAATTTTGTCCCTCAAAATGCTTTAGGCCGTTCTTTACTATTTCAGGTGAGTCCTTGTTTCCTTCCTCACCATACACCTCTACATTTGTTTTCTCACACATTGTTTTAAGTTGTGTAAGTGCACCAGGTCTATACGTATCAGCACCAACAACTGCAACTCTATACCCTTGTCTAGTCAAAAGTTTTGCAAGCTTTGAAGTTACAGTGGTCTTTCCACTACCCTGAATTCCAAGCATTAGAACCTTGTTTACCCTACCAGGTTGGAATACATATTGTTCTTCAGTACCAAGCAGTTTTGAAAGCTCTTCATACAGAATCTTTACAATATGATCTTTTCTGGAAAGCCCTGGCGGAGGAGTCTCCTTAATAGATCTCTCCTCAAGATTTTTTGTTATTTGAAAGACAAGTTTTACATTTACATCTGATTGTAACAGTGCCCTTTGGATGTCTTTTGAGAGTTCCCTAATTAGACCTTCATCAACTGCAGAAGAGTTTACTATTTTCTTTAGTGCAGCTCTAAGACCAGTCTTTAAGCCATCTAGCATTACTTGTCTAAAACGGCCTCGGTTATTTCAAATCTTCCTCTATAGCCATCCCAGATCTTGTTTGCTTTCACGATTTTGATTGGAGAGTAGAACAATGGGCAGTCAATTACAAAGGTTTCAGCCTCACCACCCTCAAATGCCAAGTTAAAGCCATATTTGGCAGATAATTTTACAAGTTGTTCCACATCATCTTTGATTATTTCTCTTCCCAACCATGTTTGATCGAGTCCTGCAGAGGTCACACTTGTCACAATGAATTTGAATTTAGATTCTAGCAATTCTTGCAGATAATTTTTTTGATCAAGATGCCACAGTGGTGATATTATTTTTAGATCTAGACTATTGCCAATTCTGTCAAAACGTATTCGTTGATAATCACTAAACAGTCCACCATGAACAATTCCATCTATTCCAAAATCCTTTTTTGCCTTATCCAATAGATTTTGCAATTCCTTGAGTTCAACTTCGGGATCAGTTGTATCAGTTTGCGCCACAATTTGCGGCAATCTCATTGCTTGAGCCTGCAATGATGTAAATCCCATGTTAGGATAATGTAGTAGATAGCTTTCTGCAGATGGTGGAAATATGGAAACAAGGCATTTAACATCATGGCCCTCCCTCTCGGCCTTGTAGATAGCACAAGTACTGTCCTTTCCGCCTGAAAAAAGAGATGCCAGTTTCAATTCAAATTCACGCCACATCTAATCAATTAATTTTTTTCCAGTTCGTTTACATGTTTTAGACAGTCTTTACACAGAGAGATATTATCCTTCAGCGTTGTCTCCACATTAGACGCCAGACAAACATGACACATTCCTTTCATATATCAACCATATATGCCTGTATCGTATAACTAATTCTACTGTGTGAAAAGCCTGGATGCTTCAATACTCATAATCTTCATCATAAGGTCAGTTGGCTTTTCTAGTCATCATCAGCATCCGAATTAACTTTTGATTCTTACTATAATAGTTCTATCCATGACTTTCCAGTATTCAACATCTACGCCTTGCAAAACTTTTTCTTTGATTTCATCTTCAATTTGTTGTGCGTCAAAGACTTCAAATGTCTCAGCATCCATGATTTGAACACTGGTAGGAGTTTTTGAAATTATAGACCCCACTCGTTTATCAATGAGAGGAACTTGAACTTGTGCGCTTACAGGTGAGACATGTGAGTATTTTTTCTTGTCAAATATTCCCACTCCTACAATTCTTGCTTTTGCGGCACCATGTTTTCCTGGTTTACTTGTATCATATTCAACTATTTTACACGGTTCCTCATTTGGACCACTTACTGGAAGTAATATGTAGGAACCAATTTTTAATGCACCAAGCTCGGATGGCTTACTCATCACCAAAACAGAATTTAGCAGAGTATATAACTTTTCTACTATTAGATTTGCAATTTGATCTCTTGAAAAGAATTTCCCAAGAGATCTATTTCAGTCTCTCAATTACTGACAGATTAAGAAGACTAGTCATTCCAATTCCTTTTCTTTGCACTTCTTTTCTTGTCTTCTCGCAATACTTGTGATCAGCTTGATGTTTATTGTCGCTTGTAACTTCAAGAACTATGAGATTTCCCTCATATGGAAAAGTGAACTTTTGAATCTGACTGGTGGATAATTTAAGATTTCCAAGCTCTGCTCTTCTCACTCTATTACGTTTTGCCACAATGAAACTAAGATCTGATAGATCAGACATGGTATCTCCATGTTCAAGATAATATATTGAAACTAGGTTGAGACTATCTCCAGTCATTCGCTCAAACAATTCGTCATTTTGTGTAAATACAAATGTTGGAGTGGCGAGATTACATTTTTCAACTTCACTCATTACCTGGGAACGATTCTTGAATCTAGCAAGAAGATATGTGTTAGAATGTGATGGAAAGTATGCACGACCATCTTCAGAAAATGTAGCTGTTACAAAATACATGTCATTGATAAAAGAAGACTTCTGAAAACTGTTTCTTAGCGTGGTGAAATCATTGTTTTGTAAATATGGCACGCATACATATCCACCTTCAGATGTAGCCCCCGACACAGTATCGAGACTTTCTTTCCTGTTTATATGTAATTTGATCAATCAAAAATTTAGCATTTGGCTCGAAAATTTTTTAAAAAAATTGAATTATCGATAGTTATTTAATACGAAAAAACTGCGTGAGAAACAGTCCCACGCTAGCTCAGCCTGGTAGAGCTTCCGGCTGTAGTGGTTGGCCAGCGGCTAACCGTCATTCAGCCTATCAGGCTTACAGAAACCGGGTTGTCGCAGGTTCAAATCCTGCGCGTGGGACCATCATCATAAACTTCAAAAAGTCAGTTACCAGATACAAGTCATGTCAGATAATAAAAATTGGTCTACACTGGATGAGGTTGATCAAAAAATAATTAACATTCTTAACAAAAATGCAAGGACACCCTCAAAAGAAATTGCAATCGAGCTGAGAAATTCAGGAGTGGATGTATCAGATAGGACTATTCGAAAAAGAATTGAAAGGTTAGAGAAAAATGGAATCATAAAAGGTTACAAGGCAGTATTGAGTGGAATCTCCTCAAATGATCAGTTCGAGGCGTTGTTTCTCAAACTCAAAATAACAAGATCCATGGAAAATACAACCGAGGCGATAAAAAACTACATCAAGACTTTACCAAATTATCTTTTTATTGCCACCGTAGATGGAGATTGGAACATGATCACAGTATTACGAATAGAAGGAACTGAAAAAAATCCATCTGCAAGAATAGTAGAAAAGTTCTCTGATCAAATAATAGATTACAAGATGGGCGGAATTCAGATAAAGGATGTAAATCTTCTCAACATGTCCATGTTGTTGCTTACGTGATTTCAGACAACTTGGTTGTATCCAATGCATTTTTCAATTCATTTATCGAAAATGGTTTTTGGACAAATGCGGTGGAGCCAAAACCAATAGTTTTCCTAACACGCGGTGTTGATTTTTCATCAGCAGTTATCAGTATGATAGACATGTCAGGTTTTGATTCAAGAAGAGTTTTTGCTATCACGTCTCCTTTTACGTCCGGCAAGTCCATGTCAAGCAATACAATCGGATTTTGTTTGGATTTGACAAGTTTTGTTATGAGAGCAAGTGCAGACTTGCCATCATCGACTGTTTGTATGTCAGAGTATCCCAATTGCCGCAGAAAACTTGTTAGTCTTAACAGAATTGCAGGACTGTCATCAACTAATATAATTGGCCTTTTCTCTTCAACTAGTTTATTAGCATATTTCTGAGCATCTTCAAATGCCTTTCTGGCATCATCATAACGACCTATTCTAAGAAAACATCTAGCTGCACACTGGTATGCATAGTTTGAATTATTTTTATCATTTTTTGCCAGTTTCAAATAGAACTCGGCTGCTTCGTTAAGCTCGTCTTTTCTTTCCTTTCCTTGTCTTGATTTACATTCAGATGCGAGTATGAGATACAGTCCCGCCCTGTAGTTGTTGTTTTTCATTTCCTCGTGGGCAAGATCCATGAACATATTGTGAGCTGTGATATTTTGATCGTTTTTTAGATATGTACAGGCCAGATCAAATCTCTCTAGATCTTCTTCCATTATCATCACTATACAAGATTGAGTATAATATGTGATTTGTGTAAAGAGGAAAACTCTTGACTTGAACTAGGAAAAGAGTAGATAATACACATATTATAAACAAAAATGGAAGAATAACAGAGTGAGTAAGGAAAATCCCGGTGTAGGCATTTCACAACCCCCTGTAAATATACTGTTTAGCCCACTAGATGTCTCTAAGAAAGACGTGTGGAGTATCGACGTAGTACGCATTCTAGAGATTTTGATTAAAATTCTCAGCCAGACAGATAAAAAAGATCTTCGAGTTGCCGGAATTGCGGCATTGTCTTCTGCAATGATACATAGAATGAAAGTTGAGAGCATCTTTGCACTGCAAAAGGCAGCTATGGAGAAAAAACCCCTTACTCAGAGAGAAAATGTTGACATAGAAGTAATAGACATGCCATACAGGCACGAATCCACATATCCAGTAACATTAGATGAACTGTTATCAGTTCTTGAAAACCTTATTGGCACAATAGCAAACCCACGTTCAAGCAGAAGACAACTAGAATTTGAACCAGTTCAGGCCCCCAATTTTGACGATTATTTCATCTCTCTTGAGAAAATAATAGGTCAGTATGAAGAGCTAATAATTAACAAGATAAGGACTACAGGCTTTGGTTCCTTTAATAACATAGTATCAGAACTTGAGCTCATTGATGTAATCAGATGTTTCTTTGCCATTTTATTTTTGGCACGAGACATGAGAGTCGATCTTGAACAGACAGAAGATGACATCATAGTATCGCTGATAAAATAGAAATTTACAATCAGATCAACACTAAGTAGGAATTTCATTTAAGTATGCTCCAACCTACCATGTTGTAAATGGGCAAGATAGAAGACGATGATGTAATGGCAAGATTAGAGGCAGCATTATATTCAGCAGGAAGACCATTGACCATAGAAGAATTAATCAAGGCATCAGGAACAGAATCTAGGACCAAGACTTTGGCCCTAATGACAAATCTTGTCAAAAAAACAAAAACGGTATTCAAGGCAATCGAGGTTGCAAGTTTGCCAGACGGGTCATATGTATTTCAGCTAAAGCCAGAGTTTAACACAGTAATTAGAAAATATGCCTCAAAACCACTTTTGCCCACAGCCACTCTCAAGACATTATCATATATTGCATACATGCAACCTGTTTCTTCAAAGAGACTAGTGGAAGTAAGAGGATCAGGAGTGTACATGCATCTAAAATTATTACAGCAATTAGACTATATCGAACATCAAAATGTTGGCAGGTTAAAGATATACAACACTACAGAAAAGTTCCAAAAGTATTTCGGCATACAGGGAGACAAGGATATTCTCAAGCAGAAACTCTTTACAAAAGTAAGAAGCTCTAGTCAAGCCATACAACAGCAAACACCCGAAGCATCCACGGAACCATTGACCCAGACAAGTCAATAACCAGTCCAAAAATAGCAACCCAAGCTGTAAATGGTATAAATTAGAGATACTTTATCGAGTCAACATGAAGAAATCTGTGGAAAATCTTGCAACAAGTAAGATTACAGGTGGTAGAAGATATCCTCTCAGATCAAGACGAAAATACGAGATAGACAGATATTCTGTAGAGGCAGTGCCAGGAGAACAAGTGACCATAACTCGTAAGACCAGAGGAGGGAATCAAAAAACATCCTTAAAGACAACAAATGTGGTCAACTTGACAGTCCCAGGCTCCAAAGTTAAAAAACTAAAGATTCTCAAGGTGTTAAAAAATCCATCAAATAAAGATTATGAGAGACGTGGAGTAATTTCAAAAGGTGCAATTTTAGAAACAGAGGCAGGTCAATGCAGGGTAATTTCAAGACCTGGTCAAGACGGCGTAGTAAATGCAATCTTGATAAAGTGATAAGATGAAGGATTACGAACATGTCGTAATCTGGCTCGACTATTTCAATAAGACCATTACAAAGAAAATGGGTAGAAAAGTTTCTCGTGAAAAGAGCATTTTTGACCCATCGTTAAGTGAGTTGATTGTAGCTGCCAAGGCTTCAGGATTGGAACCAACCGAGACAAATGATCAGGTAAGGTTTCCAAGACGGCCGTATGTAAGGTCTGGCTACATAACACTTGCAAAGACCAAGCCAAAATCCAAAATGATTTCTGCGATTTCTGAAAAACTAGTTTCAAAAAGAGCCAAACAGTCCAAGTAAATACCCATTATAGCTTGCAGCTAAAGTAATGTTGACAGAACCATATTGATAACAGTATTTTGTTGAGAATGTAATTGCAGGAGGTAGGCGAAGTATTGCATCTAGCGAGTAGCGGCAGAGTCATCATCAGACTCACAAAACAACTAAGAGACAACCAGGTAGTCGTAGACAATTCGGGAGTCAAAGTCGCCAAAGTATCAGAAATGATAGGTCCTGTTGATGCACCATACGCGTCGGCAGTTCCGCTTACCAATAACATAAAAAAACAAATCGGAAAAAAAGTTTTCATCGTCGAAGAAACTCCTGTGATGAGACCAAAACGATTCAAAGGTAGAAGAAGATGACCACAATAACAGAATTACAAACACATTGCCCGGAGTGTCGTTCCAATTTGATTGACGACACCCATAGTGGCGAGAAGATTTGTTCAGGCTGCGGATTGGTCGCAATGGAACAGATGCCAGATTACGGAATTGAATCAAGAGCAACAAATCCTGAAGAAAAAATGAAGATGACAAGAGCATCAGGACAAACAAGTTATGCACAACATGACTTGGGAATCAGAACAGAGATTGCAATGGGATCAAAAGACTTCAGTGGAAGGACAATATCAAGCGATATGGCAAATCAGATGTACAACCTAAGAAAATGGCAGACCAGGATAAGGGTTGCATCACCAGAAGAGCGAAGACTTGCAAACATCTTGGCAAAAATAGGAGAAACGTGTCATGTCCTATCACTTCCAAGAAATGTAATAGAGTCAGCATCCATGATATACAGAAACTTTCAAGGACAGGCAGATGCAAAAGGCAAATCAGTTGCTTGCATGTCCGCTGCAACAATTTACATGGCATGTAAGCAATGCGATGTTGTAAGATCCCTTGATGAAATCTGTGCTGCAACAGGAAGTTCAAAGGAAGATAAGCTTAATGTCAAACTGACAGCAAAATACTACAGAACACTTGTGATGGAACTTGGTTCTAAAACAGCACCCACTGTAACTCTTGAGAAATACATATCAAAAATAGCAAATCTGGCAAAACTTGAAGTTCGTGTAGAAAGACTCGCTGCAGAAATTGCAGAAAAGACATCAGATCACAGTCTTGCAGACGGAAAGGCACCAAACGGGTTGGCTGCTGCATATCTATACATAGCATCAACTCTTCTTGGACAGAGCATCCTTCAAAGAGATGTCTCAAGTGTTGCAGGAATAACTGAGGTCACAATACGAAACAGATGCAAGGAGATTCTCACGGCATACAAGATGAAAGTGACATTACGACAATCAGTAGTTAAGAACTAAATCCTTTTTCTTATTTTTATATTCAAACAAGGATCAGGCTTTCAACTAGTCACAGTAGTTTTTGTCAAAGATCTCAAGTCTACCAGATTAGAGAGACATGTGGCATGTTGTTGCTGAGATGTTTTCCTGCCACATATCTTGCACATTTTTTGTATTGTTTTCCTACACTGGTTACACCACATGCATTTTGCAAGTTCTCCTCCACAGATTCTGCAACTCTCATCAGGCATTATACAATCACACTTTGTAATGAGTAGATCTTTGTTTTTAGCAGAGCCCAAATAGATCCAGTAGCATACCATAGCGTTCATTGTGATTTCACTGATAAACATATCATACATTATACATTACACATGACAAATCATATCATATGATAAATAATTAAGGATTGGACATAAATATTTTCAAAAAATATCTATATTCCAAGCATGTGCTTGACACACTGCGGTCTTTTCTTCCCATCATGCAGTTATAGTATATGGCAACCTGGTACACAAAAACACATGTCAATACATAGATGATACATTCCCAAATCCTCGTACCGAAACCCTTGATATCCCAAAGTTATCCTTTGTCCTAACAAACATTCTCACAATGGCAGATCTTTTACGAATTATTTGCTGTCCCTTCATTGACCGGAAGAAAGGATATCTTTTCAGACGCTCTCCCTTTGTGTGCCTGTATTTCTTGATTGGGCAGACAAGTACAATCCCTATGCCCTCGGAATAATCATACTGCTCTTCTCCAGAATAGATGAAATCAGCCGCCACATGCGATACCATCCCTGCAAGAGGCGTCTTCTTGTGAAATGCACATAGTAATGATATTTCCAAGAAGTGATCATTAGCTTTTTCTATCAAACTGATTTTATTGTGCGATCAAAATAGGCTTGGAATTATTCCCAACATTCAACTATGTAATTTTGGTAGTTCTAAGACCTAGTTTGGATCCAATTGAACTCAAGAACAGCACATATTAGAAAAGATAAACAATGTCAAGAAAGTGGAATAGTGCAGTTATAACATACTCAGAGAATACGCTATTTTTTCTGATCAAGTGGAAGAATTATGATAAAATTAGTACCAGAACCCATTTCTGATTTAACGTTGATTATTCCACCATGATGTTCAATTATAGACTTGCAGCTTGAAAGTCCAAGACCAGTACCAATTTGTTTTGTAGTAAACAACGGATCAAAGATCCTAGGCAGAATGTTTTCTGGAATTCCCGGTCCAGTATCCCTAATCGTCAATACAAGATTGTCATCATTCATATCACACGTTATGTCCAGTGTACCTTTCAGTCCCATTGCCTGAATGGCGTTAGTTATGATATTTATCAATACGACTTCAATCTTTAGATAATCACATGTAAGAAAGACATCATTTCTGAAATATCGAACTTTGATCTTGTCAGGAATTTCTACTTTATCAAGTGCTGATTTCATTATAGTACGGAGGTTTTCTTGTTTTAGCGTCAATGTAAGCGGTCTAACATAATCTAGTACATTATCTACCTGATGGGTGATTCGCAATATAGCTCTTTTTATCCTTTCAAGTGCATCATGGTTCTTTTTCGCAAATTTAGGATCCTTGTATTGTATAAGCTCAAAATTATTTTTAATTATAGAAAGAGGGTTACGAATGTCATGTGCAACTCGTGCAGACAATTCACCAATTGTTGCCAATTTTTGGGAATTTCCCAATTTTTCCATCAGTTCTTTCTCTTTTGTGATATCTATTCCAATTGAGACATATTCTGTGATTTCCCCATCTTTGATATGCGGAATGATTATAGTTTTTACCCAATAAAATGAATCATCTTTTGCCCGGTTTTTGAATTCACCTTGCCATATTTTTCCATTAGATATTGTATCCCACTGTTCTAGATAGAATTTCGCTATATGATATCCAGATTTTAAAATTCTGGGATTTTCACCTACAAGTTCTTTGTGTGAATATTTTGAAATTCTACAAAAATTTTCATTTACTTGTGTGATTGTACCATCCCTATCAGTTATTGCAACTATTGCAGACTGATCTAATGCGTTTTTGATCTTGGATATTTCTTCAAGATGATTTTGTATTGTTAGGTGGTTTGCATGTAGATCTTCCTGCGACTTTTCAAGTATTGCATTTGATTCTTTTAGTTTGATTGCCAGATCGTGTTGTGTTCTAAACGATCTAATGATAAAAAAGGACGAGATTGATGAGACTGACAATATTGCAGCAATCAGTATTTCAGATTCCAATATACTAGAATTGACCTCGTGAAATGCATCATCATAAGGTTGAATCAAGACAATTGCCCATGGACTTGAGCCCGCGATATACAGCGGATAATATGATACATACATTTTGGTCCCATCCACATCATCAATGGATGTACCAGAACCACCAGACAGCGAAGCAGAAATTGATCTTAAATTAAGACGAGATGTAGTGTCGTTATCAGATGATGCTACTATATTTCTCTCACTGTCTATTATCAAAAATTTTTCATTAGAATATGCTTGCGTATTGTAAAGTTTCTTTTGTATTGCACCAAGATCAAGTGTACCAGCCAAAAAGCCTGAAAAAGTACCATTTTGAGAAAAAATTGGAACTCCTATGAGCGTGATTTTTTTTCCAGTTGTGTCAGAGGTAGTAATTGGATTTACGTAGGTATCAAGAGTGGATGACATTATTATGAACCAGGTTGTGTTCCCGTAATTGGAAATTGTGTTATTTTTTTGATATGAGTAAGGCTCTTCCAAGTATGTATTCCCATTTGGTAAAACGTGGGTTATGCTCTCAAAATCGTCATATGTTTGAAGAGTTTTTGCAAACAAGTTTCTCTCATTGAGCGCATTGTTTTCTGGTACTCCATGCAGTGTTTTATCAATAAGCGCGACATCTGTATGATTAATTACTGAAGCAACTTTGCTTAACGTTTGTAAAAGTTTAGTCGCATCAGAAAATCTCAACTCTGTCATAGATGCAATTTGTTTGAGCAATACAATTCTCTCAGTGTCAATAATGCGTGTTTCTTGTCGTACTTGTTCGTGTGCATAAAATACTATGAATAAAACTAGAGCCAAAGTAGACACTGAAATTATAATTATAACATGTTTCAATTCGATTACACCTTAAAGTATCTAGAGAATTGGCAAACTAAAGCAAATATCAACAAGATATCATAATTCTATGATATTGTAATTATTTCAGTTTTATCTATATGTAGTACGACGTTTCATAGATCTATGATGGATATTTTTTAAAAATATTTATGTCCAATCCTCAAATAATTGAAGAAAATAAAAAAGGTGGGTATCCTTTATGGATATGACCAGAGCTGTTGACCGTTGAATTTTATTTCAGAAATACCCTTCTTGTCTATCTCTTGTACGGTACTTGGTAGTGGTACATACAATAGTTTTGTAGAGTATTTCTGTCCGTCTGTTACAAACCAGTAAAGCATGTGGACAAGATCCTGTGCCTTTTCCTTATCCATACCCTTGAGTTGTTCAAGGTTTGGATTCACCAATAGATAGGTGAATGTTGCAATTGGATATGCATTTGGTCCTGGTGCATTATTGATTGATACAGTACTCCATACTCCATCAGCTGATGGTAGCAAGGGTGCTGCCCCAGATGCAGCAGCTGCCGTGGTATCCACAGTAGCATCAAGAAATGCAGTCTTGTCATGGTTCTGAACATAAGCATATGTCATTGGAATGTTAGATGCCAGTTTGTTAGTCTTGGCATATGCCAATTCAATATATCCCATGGATTCAGGAACTTTCTTTACTATTGCTGCTACCCCAGCATTACCAGGGCCTCCCATTCCAGATGGCCATGGAACAGATGTCGAATGTCCTATTCTACCACTCCAATCAGAACTTACTTGTGAGAGATAGCTGGTAAAGGCAAATGTTGTGCCAGAACCATCAGATCTGTGTACAAGAATAATCTTATTTCTGTCAGCCTGCAATGCTTTTGCAATGGTTGGATCAGTTTGGAGTTTCACAATTTGCGGATCATTCCATGTAGAAATCTGACCCAGGTAGATCTTTGCTATGACATCTCCAGTTAACAAGAGTCCATTTTTTTGAACTCCTGGAAGATTGTATGCAATAACTATTGCACCGATCGATTCTGGAATAGTTAATGTTCCTTTAGGAGCCTTTGCAATTTCTTTTGATTGCAATGGCGCATCTGTTCCTGCAAAGTCTATTTTCTTTGTTGTAAACAGCTTAATGCCTGCTCCACTACCTATTGGTTGATAATTCAACGTTATTCCGGGATATAGTTTGTTATATTCAACTCTCCACTTGTCGATTATCGGAAATGCAAAAGTTGATCCTCCGGCATTATAGTTGTACTTATCACTGTCGCCAGGTGCTGGAGGTGCAGATTCTGCACGTGCACTAAGAACAGTTGTCGGCATTATTAGAACTAGCATTAATGCTAATCCTAAAAAGATTTTTTTTGTCATTAATCATATGTGAAAGATTTGTTTATTTACACATAATCGACATAGATTACGTAAATAGCTATATGTTACGTTGATGTATAGAATTCATTTTTCGATCAACATATACTATGAAAAACATATCATAATAATGATTTAAAAAATCAAATTATTACCAGTGCATAATTTTTGCATGATAAAAAAAGAAAAAAAGATTTAGATTTTTGGATTAAATCTGAATCCAGTTTTATATGAAACTGCAATTATTGACATAATTGCAATTGCAAGAACTAGAATTGAGATAGGTCCAAATTCTGGAACTGCGCCACCGTTGAATGTTATTTTAGCAAGTCCATCTTCGTCAATCTTTTTGATTGTATCAGGCAGAGGAACATACAACAGGCCGGAAGCATATTGTTGTCCATCATGGATTATATAATTGAGGAATTTTACTACCTCATTAGATTTATCCTGTGTCTCTCCACTTACTACACTCAAGTCCTTGTATACCATCACATAGGTCAGCGTGGATATAGGGTATGAGTTACTCCCTGGTTGATTTACTATAGATACCTGACTCCAGTCACCATCTGCTGCCGGTAAGTTGCTTCCTGCTGCAGCTGCATCTGCTGCGACAGTGTCAATAGTTGGTTCTACAAAGGAAGTACCATCTGCATTTTGGACAAATGCGTATGCCATTTTATTTTGAAATACATACGCCAATTCTACATATCCAATAGCATACTGTGTAGACTTTACTATGGCTGCAACACCTGCATTACCTGAGCCTCCAGTACCAATTGGCCATGGAACTGTTTTACCTTCACCCACTTTGCTCTTCCAGTCTGGACTGACTTTAGAAAGATAGTCGGTAAAGGCATATGTCGTCCCAGAACCATCGGATCTGTGAGCTATGATTATCTTTTGGCTAGGTAGGTTTACTCCAGGATTAAGACTGACTAGTGCAGGATCATTCCATGAGGTAATAGTCCCCATAAAGATCTGTGCAATAACAGGTCCTGTTAGTTTTAGCCCCTTATCAATTCCAGGAAGATTATAGGCAACTGTTATTCCGCCTATTGAATCTGGAATAGTCAAGGCTCCAGGTGCTTGTGCTGCTTCAGAAGCGGATAATGGAGCATCTGATGCTGCGAAGTCTACACTTTTTTGTTCCAAGAGTTTTATTCCAGCTCCACTTCCAATCGACTGATAGTTCAGGCTGATGTTCGGATGTAACTTATTGTATTCAACTCTCCAAGTATCCATTAATGGAAACACGAAGGTTGATCCTGCCCCTGTGATTGTATAAGATTGACTAGTCTGTGCACTTGCATGCAACGACGTTGTGGGCACTATCAGGATTAACATCAATGTTAATCCCATAATGACTTTATTAGTCATACATCGACAGGAAAGATATACTATTTACCCTTGGTCAACATAGTTTGCATATCAATTAGTAATCTATATAGATTAGATTTTGTGAAAAAATGCTTTGTTGATTAACTTTGAATTTCATCGTTTGTTACATAATTTTTACAACGTCATGGACTTGTCATGATGTTAAATTCGTGAAAAATGTGATCAAAAATACCAAGAATTTTTTCAAGCATGGAATTAATCAACAAAATAAAAAAATTTTAAACAGAATTAACGGTATGTTCTTGCGCCTGTAACAATATAGCCTACAGAATCTCCTACAAATGCAGCATGATCGGCCATTCGTTCCATATATCTGAGAACTAGTGCATCTGCAAGAGCACATTTTACATTGTTTAATGTTATCAACATTGGCAAATGTTTGTTATAATATTTGTCTACAAGGTCTTCATCAGTTCGCAATTCCTTGGCTTTTTCCAAATCAAGAGTTGCAAAACACTCGACTGCAAGTCTAACCATCTGTTTTATCTCACCTGAAAGAGTATAAACCGCTTCATTTTTACAATCAGAAAGATCACCAAAAGTATCTCTAACCAATGTTATATCATATGCATATCTTCCAAGTCTGGTAAATCCATACGAAATTTCAAGTGAAGAACGTACGAGTCTAAAATCACTTGCCACTGGCTGATATCGTAGAATTATCTCAAATGTAAGTTCACCGACTTTATCATATAGATCCATCATTTGGTTTGAGAAATCATGTACTTCTTTTCTTGCATTTTGTCCACCCAAATACGCATCAATTGCAAGATTTGTACATCGAATTGACAGATCACACATTTGCTTCATCATTTCTGACAAATTTGCCAGATGAGGATCTATGAGGCGTGTCATGACTAGCCAAACTGACCTTGAACATACTTTGCAGTTATTTCATTTCTAGGATTTTCGAAAATTTGTTTTGTTTCGCCGAATTCTACCAAGTCTCCAAGATACATAAATCCAGTATAATCCGATACCCTAGTTGCCTGTTGCATGTTATGTGTTACAATAATTATAGTGTATTCCTTTTTCAACTCTTGTATCATTTCTTCGATTTTTTGGGTTGCAATTGGATCAAGTGCAGAAGCTGGTTCATCCATCAGGAGAACCTCTGGCTGTATAGCTAGTGCTCTTGCAATACACAGACGTTGTTGTTGGCCTCCTGAAAGACTCATGCCAGGCTTTTTCAAATCCCCTTTTACTTCATTCCACAGTGAAGCCATCTTAAGACATCCCTCTACCACCTCATCGATTATTTTTTTATCTTTTACTCCGTTGAGTTTGAGACCACATGCCACATTATCATAAATAGACATTGTAGGAAATGGATTTGGTTTTTGAAACACCATTCCTATTTTTCGTCTATTGATTATTGGATCCACTTTATTAGAATAGAGATCTTCCCCATCAAGCAAAACTCTTCCTGTCAATGTCGCATTCTTTGTAAGCTCGTGCATTCTGTTTAGACATCGAAGAAACGTGGTCTTGCCACATCCAGAAGGCCCTATGAGTGCAGTAACAGCCTTGTCACGAAACTTCATTGAAACATTTTTGACTGCAACAATGCCATCATAGCTTGCAGAGATATTTTCTGCTACGAGTTTGTATTTTACATCCTCGGTAGAGATATCTTTCAATGGAGCTTTTGTCATTGTTTCCATCATGACATACTTCCTAGCCTTTTGAACTTTAATATGGTTTGTCCTTTTCTTCGTAAGAACAAGTATCTTACTCCGATATTTATGGAAAGAACTAGAATTATCAAAACAAATGCTGCTCCCCACCCTTGAGTTACTGAGCTATCATATGGAAGAGATGAAAGTCTCCAGATCCTAAGTGGGAGTGCATCAATTGGCCCATCCAAACCTTGTATGAACTGACTACTTCCAAGAATTGTAAATACAAGAGGTGCTGTTTCTCCAGCAATTCTTGCAACTGATAACAAAATCCCAGTCACAAGACCGCTTTTTGCGCCACTGAGTACTATTGTGAAAATTATTCTCCATCTTCTAATTCCAAGGGCATAGCCTGCTTCCCTATATGTGACAGGCACCAACTTGAGTGATTCTTCAGTTGTTCTCATTACAATAGGCAGCATAACAATTGAGAGTGCAAAAGATCCTGCCCAGACAGAAAAGTTTCCAACGGTTAAAACAATCAAGATAAATGTAAACACTCCAATTACAATCGTTGGGAATTCTGCAAGAACGTCATTGAAAAATCTTATAGTCCTTCCATATCTGTTGTTGCCATATTCCGAGAGAAATATTCCACCCATAACACCAATTGGAACTCCTATGAGACTAGATAGTCCGATAAGTACTAATGTTCCTTGGATAGCGGGACCTATTCCACCTAGATCGTTACTTCCAACCGCTCCAGGTATTTCAGTGAGAAAATTCCACGATAAAGCAGCAGCCCCATTACTAAAGACATTAACCAATATAGCTACAAGTGGGACAACTGCAATTACCACACATAGAAACACAATACACTTTATGACTTTGTCTAGGACAAGCCTTCTGCCAACGTTATAGTGAAAATGTTTTCTAAATTCAGATCTTTGCTCTACAGTTATCATGCTAGTACTGCTCCTTCGTGTGATTTGATCACCTTTGCAACAAGAAGATGTGCAATTATATTTATAGCAAAAGCCAAAAGAAATAGAATTAGTCCAATACCAATAAGAGCTGCCAAATGAAGGCCTCCTTGAGAAGCTTCTGCAAATTCATTTGCCATTATACTTGACAATGTCTGTCCAGGCCCAAATAGAGATGACGGGAAGGCTGCCGCACCTGTTGCGTTTCCTATCAACATTGTAACTGCCATCGTTTCCCCTACAGCTCTTCCAAGACCCAAGATTATAGCTCCAATCAATCCAGATTTTGAATATGGTAAAACCGCAATTCTGAAAACTTCCCATTTTGTTGCTCCAAGCATGTATGCAGCCTCACGTTGACTGTTTGGTACTGCCAACATGATCTCTTTTGAGATAGAAGCAATTGTAGGAACAATCATGATGGCTAGAACTATACTTGCAGTAAGAATATCCAACCCAAATGGAGTTCCGGCAAATATTATGCTTTGATCACCAAATAAATTGTGAAGTGGTATTTCTATCCAATTTTGAATATAAGATCTAAAAACAAGGAGTCCCCACAATCCATACACGACGCTTGGTATAGCTGCAAGAAGTTCTATTATCATAGCAAGAGGAGTTCGAAGTAATTTAGGTGCAAGTTCAGAAAGAAACATGGCAATTCCAAAGCTTAGAGGTATTGAGATTGCCATAGCAATTCCAGCATTAACAAGAGTACCCAGTATGTATGGCGCAGCACCATAAGATTCTCTACCGTCAACTGAATTCCAATCAGAACCTGTAAGAAATGAGATGCCTTCCTTCTGCCAAACTTGGGTAGAACCTGTAGAGAGATTAATTACAATCAAGACTATAATTACCAGAACATAAGTAGCAGCACCAACAGCGACATATTTGAAAATTTTATCAGTGATAGATGATCCTTTTTTCATTTTAATAGTCATCATATAACATACAGGATTGTAAGACAAGATATGAGAGGATCGACCATAATTTCTTAGATTTCATAGTCCACTATAGAACTATATAGAGATATATTGAATTGGGAGACAAGTGCTTTAACTATAAGAAGTACAATATGTGCATTGTCAGAAACACTAAATGAAAAAGAGGTCAGAAAACTACAACTCGTGGGTGGATCTACATATGTTTTATCTCTTCCAAAAAAATGGGTTGATGAGCTCAAACTAAAAACAGGAGATCCAGTTTCAATAATTAAAAATGTGAATAAATCGCTCTCAATATTACCAACACAAAACTATTCATCTCCAAAGATCTCAAAATCAAAGACGGTCATAAGCCAGAAAGATTCTGTCGAATCAATTCAGAGAAAAGCTATTGCAATGTATTTGGCAGGTTATCAGATTATCGAGATACGTGCAAAGGGAGGCAGAATTCAGATAGAACACAAGCAAGCAATAAGAGACCTTGTAAGAAAAAATATGATCGGAACAGAGATAGTAGAGTCTACCTCAGAATCCATTACAATCCAGATTTTAACCAGCCTTCCAGAACTTTCAATAAGTGATGCACTCAAGAGAATGTTTTTACTCACATCAACGATGCATAGACAGGCAATTGATGCATTAAAAGAAATGGATGTGGAATTAGGTGAAGAGATCACTCATCTAGATGATGAAGTAGATAGATTCAGTTTATACATACTACGGAACTTGACACTTGCGGTTGAACATGAAAAGATCCTCCGGGACATAGGACTTAAAAAACCATCAGATTGTATTAGTTATAGAATAGTAGTCAAGTCGATTGAGAGAATCGCAGATCATGCAGTATCAATTGCTAGCAGAATAAAATTCCTAAAATCAACTTTGGAACCAGCATTGATACAAAAAATAACACGCCTAAGCGAAGAATCACTCAAGGTCTTTGAAGATTCCATTTTAGCTCTAAATAAAAGGGATTATACTCTTGCAGACAATGTTGCATCAAATGCACGCAGAATATCTGAGAAAGAAAGAGAATTCACAGATAGTCTAGAGGAATCAAAGAAATATTCTAGTGTTATCAAGTTTGTTCTCGAAGACATTCGCAGAACTGCAGAATATTCAAGTGATATTGCGGAAGCAGTCATTAATGAAACAGTGCAGGATGTAATTTCAGAAAATAATTCACTCTAAAGCACATTATACAGACAGATCGCAAGTATTTTTCATCTATACAGATTTCATGTCCTATATAGATGAGGAATGGGCGTAATTATTCCGTCTAGATTCACTAATTTCTAAAAATGATTCAATGAAAAATGCTTTGGATCACAATGGAAGTAGGAGCAGTAAGAAGAATGTCAGCAGTGAGATGGGGTGTAGGAAAGAGAATTGTGTGGGCATGGATAATTACCATACCTGCCAGCGCAGCAGTGTCATTTGTTATAATGTTTTTCATAAAGGCAATATCATAGTAAGATTAAATTTCATACAATGTAACAACATCAAGTCATGTAATTTTTAACATCCTGTTGCATCAAAATAATTGCTAGAACTTAAAAGAAATGACACATATCATGAATAATAAAATGAAGAAACCCATAAAGATTAGTAAGAATATATTTCTTAAAAAATTTAAAAGGACTTCAGACAACTTTAATCAAAAACTTATCCAATACATAGAAGACCCTAATGATGAGAACATACATGACATCAGAGTATCAGTTAGACGCCTAGAAACGGCATACAAAATTCTTCCAAAGAGTACAAGAGAACAGAGTAAGATTAAAAATAACATAAAGCAAGACAGGAAATTTTTCAAAATGAATGCAAAGATAAGAGATTTTGACATAATTTGTGCAAACATGACATCAAAATACCCAGACAGGACGCTGAGTCTAGTCCAGTCGTTAAAAAATTCTAGGATTGAACACATTGAAAATGCCAACAGACTAGCACTCAAGATATCACGCTTGCCCAGCCTTGAAATTCCCAAATCGGCTTTGAAAGAATCAAAATTGGAAAAAAAATATCTCAAGGTTTTAGACTGCATAGTATTGAACATACAGAAAAATACAATAATTGCACTAAGAGATGAGGAAAAAATTGATGAGCTCCACATGCTCAGAAAAGACTTTAAAAAATTGCGATATTCCCTTGAGTTTTCGTCAGACAAAAAAACAACTTTCGATGTGCTCAAAAATTTAAAAAATATCCAGGACATGCTTGGAGAGATTCATGATAGCGATATTATAATCAACTATCTCAAAAGTATTGAACAAAATTCAAGATATTCAGACATCATATCAGCAGAGACGATGGAACGAAACAAGAAGTATAACACATTTGTTACTTTTTTTAGAAAATACCCAAAAGCAGATAATTTTGGTTTAAAGTTCTAATATGACACTATGCGAGCTTCCGGGATATGGGCGGGTTGATAGAATCACCTTGACATCAAACATGGCCTCAAATTTTCTCAATGCGTCTTTGAGTAGAAAAGTTTGAGTAGACCTTGATGGAGTTACAACAAACTCCACTATTCTGGAACCGTGTAATTTTAATTCAGCCTTCGATTTGGTCCTATCAAGAATCTTTCGTAGGATAAGTAGTACAGATATTTTTTTCATTGATACCTTATCCTGTTCAGACAAGATTGTTTTGTATCTTGAAAATAGCCAATCGGATGTCTTTGAATGTCGTGCATGAACAAGAGAAAGCCCCAAAACTAGATGATCGGTATGATCAAGTGATAGATCTTCATCCATAATTGAATAGAAAACACTCTGGGGATTACTATACGATGATTTTTCAGATATATTTTTTTCAGCGTAATCAAGTATGTTTCTTTCCCTTTTAGAAATTAGTTGCATAGAATACAAATTGTTAAGAAGATCCTGTTTTTCTGGACTTGTTTTTTGTTGTGTACCAAGACCTATTATCTTTCGAATTTGTTCGGCAGTAATATTTCCATCATCATACATCTTTGGATCCTCTAGAAATATTGAAAGTGCCCCCTCTCTGAGTCCGTGATTGCTTATATGCAGATTTGAAAAGCCATATTTTTCCATTAGTGTATTAATCACACAAGATCCTGCCACAATCGTTTCTGCCCTGCTTGAACCTATGACTGAAATCTTGGAAATGTCATCAGATTTCATCTTTGACAGTTTGTCAACTGTTGAATCAAGTGATTTGTGACTAATTTTATAATTATGAATTTTATCCAGAGGATATCCAGACAGTCTTTGTTCATACCTGGCCAATGCACGCAGTGCACCCCCAACTCCCACAAGTTTAGTATCTTTGCCAAGACCAAGATCTTTTTTGCTGGGTAGAAGATCCCAGACATGTCTATGAAGGTTTTTAAGATTCTTGCTAGTAAGTCTGCCTTTTTTTCCATCAAATTGGTTTGTCAATCTCAAAGATCCCAATGGCAATGAGATCACTTTTTTTATCTTGAATCGTTCTGCGTGGACAATCTCCAGACTACCCCCTCCAATGTCAAAGAATAATGTATCAGGAATATGAAGTGATTTTATTGCTCCGACATAAGAATACAAGGCTTCTTCTCGTTCAGATAAAACTTTGAAATTAAATCCAGTTTCTTTGAAAACAGAACTGACAAAGTCATTACGATTACCTGCTTCTCTTACTGCACTAGTAGCAATGGGCAAGACAGATTTTATCGGATTCAGTTGGATTATCTCTCTGAAAATTTTTAGTGTATCAATTGCCCTTAACATGGGTTTTTTTTCTAGCAGGTCTTTTTTGTCAAGTCCTTCCCCCAACCTCACTTTGACTCCTTCTTGTTGATAAACATCAAACGAATCATCATCTTTAACATTATAGATTACGAGTTTGGCAGAGTTAAAGCCGAGATCAATCACAGATATTTTCAGTTAAACATTACCTGCATTGATACTAACATGTCACTATTAATCTACTTCTGATTTACATTTTTTTACTAAATGAAAAATATAGAAAACGTAAAGATCTCATGTAATTTTGTTTAGATGTTTCGGGACAAGCAGCCATCTCAATTCGCCTTTGATTTTTGGGAGTGTTGAGATCACTCTTATCCTTGCCAGGCCAGCTTTCTTTAGACGTATTCTGCAATCAGACTGAGATATTGCTTCACTTATCATTTCACTAAGGTATGGTTCATGACCTACTATGAGCACCACAGAATCACGCTTTAATTTTGACAAGACCGAGTAAAACTCTAGTCTGTTACCTTCTGGCTTTAAAGAATCAAGTTCTTCAATTTTGCAGGCGTATTTTAGAGATTTTGCCACGATCTCGGCTGTTTGTTTGGCACGTGAAAGAGGACTAGTAAAAACATAATCCAATTTTACCTTCAAAGAACGTAGACCATGTGACAAATCTACAATTTCTTGTCTTCCTTCTGAAGTAAGTTGTCTTTTATAATCCCCCGGAGACAAAGAATGTCTTCCCGCCTCACCGTGTCGTAGTATCAGTAGATCCATTTACCAGTCATCAATTTTTCACATATTTATGAGTTGAAGGAATTGGCATTCCATCAACAGGTTAGAAGTGACCAGATCTTGAAAATACAAATCATGGTGTCATATGTTTCATAGAGTTACAATTACTATATAGATCACAGTCATTACACCTATCTACAAAACAAATGGTAGGTGAAAAAGCGTAGTAACTTCTGTAAAACCTAAAATTGCCTCATATCATAGTGAATCAAGAATGAGGACGGAATCCAGAGGAAAGCTAATCATAGTTGAAGGCATAGATGGTTCAGGAAAATCCACACAGATTCATCTTTTAGAAAAATGGTTAGCATACAAAGGTGTCAGTGTTTTCAAGTCAGAATGGAATTCTTCAGAGATGGTAAAGGAGATTACTTCGAAAGGAAAGAAGAAAGGATTACTTACTCCAACTACTTTTAGCTTGTTACATGCCACAGATTTTGCAGACAGATATGAGAGAAACATTTCACCGTTACTAAGAGCTGGTCATTTTGTATTAGCAGACAGATATGTGTATACAGCTTTTGCAAGAGATATTGTCAGAGGTTGTAATCCTGAATGGGTCAAGAAAGTGTATGATTTTGCAATAAAGCCTGATGTTGCATTTTATTTTAAGGTTCCAGTCGATATTGCAGTTGACAGAATTCTGATAGGCAGACCTAAGCTAAAGTATTACGAAGCTGGAATGGATATGAACCTGAGTAATGATCAATATGAGAGCTATAGAATTTTCCAGGGGAGGATAATTGAACAGTATGATTCGCTTGCAGAAAACGAAGAATTCACAGTAATAGATGGAACAATGAATATCGAAGAACAGCAGAACATTGTGAGAAAAAAAATAATGCCTCTTTTAGAAGGTCATCAGGCAAACAAGACAAGAACTAGGAGATAAGAAAAGTGTCACGAACAAAATACAAAGATCTTGGAAAGAGAACTGTTGAATTTTATGGTCATGGAATAAAGAATCTACAAGAGATAGAAATCAAGGGAAGACTCATTGTAATAGAAGGTCCAGATGCATCAGGACGCAGTACGCAAATCCAAGAGATTACGACGAGGTTAGAGGCAGACGGGCACGCCGTACTCAATACTGGCCTTAAAAGATCAGAGCTTGTAGGCAGAGGAATATTAGAGGCAAAAAGAGACTACAACCTAGGAAGAAAAACTCTAGCGTTGTACTATGCTGCAGATTTTGCAGACCAATTTGAATACAAGATTATACCCGCGTTACAGGCAGGATACATTGTACTTGCGGACAGGTACATTTACACCCTCATAGCAAGAAACTTGGTAAGAGGGCTGGACAGAACATGGTGCCATAATTTGTATGGGTTTGCCATAAAGCCAGACATTGTGTTTTATTTAGATGTGGAGCCATCCGTATTGATACACAGGGTGTTCCAGAAGAATTCTACACTAGACCATTACGAGTCAGGGGCTGACATTGGTCTGTCAGAAGACATGTACGAGTCATTTTTGATTTACCAGAAAAGAATTTCACAAGAGTTTCACGCAATGCAAAAAAAATATGGTCTAATACCAATCAATGGAAACAGAACAGTGTTAGAGATACACAATGATCTTCAGAAAAGAATCGATGTTTTTCTTCAGCGTGTAGGTAACCAATAATTTGAATAAAATCCAAGACGCCGATAAAAATTTTGTCACATGTAAAAACTAGAAATCATTACAATGCCAATACAGCAAGAAATGAATCAGAGATAAAATCAGACGGGTTCATGTGAAGACATGTCTTTTCTAATTTCTTCAGCATTTTCCTCAGATATAGGAGATTGTACTGCTACCATACTGGTATACACAGCTTTTCCCTTGGATATTGGGACCAGTATTTTTTTCAACTTTTTTAGATATTCACTTTTTTCATGTGTCTTTTTGGCAGCCTTGTCGACAAAAGACATGACATGTATAAACATAGTACGGTCACTTTCATCCTGAAACACCGTGTATTCAGTTGTTCCAGGCTCATTCTTTTTTACTTGTTCCACATACTCTAATATTGCATTAGTTGCTTTGGTAAGTTTTTTCTTTTTTATCTTATACTGTACCAATATTGTGATCGATTCCATTATTGCACTTGCTCGAAAAATAGATGGCATTATGACATAAAAACTTGATTGTCTTTTACAGTTCTCAAAGGATCAAACTTGCAAATAATTGGAAAAATGAACACATCATAGTTTCTTATTTTCTATATAGACATCATACACAATAACATTCTATACGGCACATCCTTTTGAGTCAGTAATTTCATCATGTTGTAATGTCAATAATACATGATAACTATTTTGAATTTGACATTTTATGTAACGACATTGCCAATTTAGATAATGACGTAGAATTTGTTGCAGTTTTAAACCACAAAGGTAGAGTCATAGAAACCAAGGCAAGAGAAAATGGAATAGACAAGATATTAACTATGCAAAAAAAAGAGATGTTCTTCATGCAATGTGTTCTTCAGATATCAATGAACCGGGATCATGACGATGAATTTGGGAAAGTGAAAAGCTCAATTCTTGAAAGGGAGAGATCTACCACACTTTTATTTGAATTTTTCAACTATGTTATTTTGGTAGTTTCAAGACCCGGTTTGAATCCAATTCAACTCAAAAACAGCATTATGGAAAAAATGAATAATATCAAAAAAGCAGATCTGGTATGTTAACACATATGGCAAGCGTATAGATACTAAATTTTCATATTTTGCTTATGAAGTATGCTACAGATTATTTTGTGAATTTATTTGATTCCTTTTGTTTCACTATCTTCCCAAGTGTTATGGTGTCAAGGGTAGAACGGATCTTGCCTTCTTTGATTTTTGCATTCCATTCTTTTACTTTGGCAAATTTTTCGGCATCACCAATTATTTTTGTAGCCAATACAGGGTTACTTGACCACCATGAGATTGCAGTCTGTATTATATACTGTAGATCGTTATCTGAAATTATTGGCCAGTGTTGACTAAGTACATTCTCAAGCGGTAGGTCAAGAAGACCAAGTCTTTTTTTCACCATCACTAATATCTCTGCAAATCTTGGTGGATCTTCAAGAGCAGATACAGAGATTTTCATCATATTGCCATCTTGTGAGCTCTTGTCATCATCTACAAATGTTATCTTAATCAATCCACGTGTACCTAATACAGTGAGGCTGTCTTTTTCAATCTCGATTTTACCGCCCATTTCTTTAATAATATTCAACATAACTTGGAGACGATCTTTTTGTATCCCTTCAATAAGTAATGGAACATCAGATTTTTTATCAGATATAGTAGTTATTGTTTCAGAAGACACGATCAGTTCAATTTTGATACAACCTAGTACCGTTTTTATCAATTCAAAATCATTATTTTCAAATATCATAGTATCTGGAACCCTCTTATCTACAGTTGCCAGCCTTCGCAGAACATTAAAAATTTCATCAGGTATGTTTAACAATTGATCATATCCAATAAATCCGCGCTGGCCACTATCATCATGCTTCCAGATAGCGGTAATGGGTTCAGATATAGTAGAAACGATGTTGTATACCGCACGTTTTTCCATATGGGTAAGCGTTGGAGTATCAGCATTTAGGTAAGTACGAAAATATGTTGTTCCTTCAAAACTTGAACACTTGAGTACATTTCCCAGATTTACCTGAGCATAGAATTTTTCTTTTTTTATAACAACTTTGAGAGGAATCCAGTCTCTTGATTTTGGATCAAATTCTTCCCATGATTCAGGTGTTGGAAGCTCGATTTGTTCTCTAACACCTAATTTTCTCACCTCTGGTTTATAGAGTTGTGTTATGACCTTGACATGGTCCTCTAACGTATGTACTGTGACATTTATCCCCCACAAGGAATCAAGAAATTCTTTGCGTTTTTCTGATGGAATGATCAGCGTCCATCGTTTATCAACTGAACGCGGCCTTATTTCTAATCTAGTAAGAATCCTGTCTAACCTAGTTTTTTGGGAAAATTGTAATGAATTGATTTTAGTGAACGTATTTTTGTAGGTTTCACAAAGATTGGGTTTTCCCCTCTGAAAACAAGCATTACAAAATTCAAGCGGCTCCAAATCTATATCCTTTCACTACAGTATAACATAGTATTATAATATGTATGACAGAGCATACTGTAACCTTTTCTACTCTAGTTTTAGTATGAACATGACATGTGCTAATAATGTAATACAAAAATAACGATTACATGAAAAGTGCTTTAATTAATTTAACTAATAGAATCATACGATTTTACAGTATACCATACCTTGTAAATTTTAGAATATATAGTGATGTTCTCATGAGTGCGGCAGCCCAAGCATTAGAAGGAGCAGCAGGAAAATATGCAGCAGATGCAATAAGACAAGACGGTCAAGGAGACAAGAGTGCAGCAGCCGCTAGTTACCAAAGAGCTATTGATGCACTAGTAAAATTAATCCAATTATTTCCAGATAATACACTGAATCCAGTTTACGAGCAACATTGCGAGCAATATAAAAAGAGAATAAGCGAATTACACTTTCCATCAGATGGTTCTTCTCAAAATGGCAACAATCACGGCAATTCTTCAGATCATGTCAGTTCCAATCAAACTGTATCTAATAACAATCTTGAAAATATGATCATAAAGGAAAAACCAAATGTGAACTGGAAAGAAGTGATAGGATTAGAAGATGTAAAAGTAGCACTGCGCGAATCCATTGTATATCCTGCTAAAAAACCAGAACTTTTTACTCTAGGATGGCCTCGAGGAATTCTTCTGTATGGACCACCGGGGTGTGGAAAAACAATGCTTGCGGCAGCTACTGCAAGTGAAATTGATGGCTATTTCATAAATGTGGATGCAGCATCAATGATGAGTAAGTGGTTAGGGGATGCTGAAAAAAACGTGTCCCAGTTATTCCATATGGCACGAGATTTATCTAAGAAAGAAAACGTACCAGTAATCATGTTGATAGATGAAGTAGATTCACTCCTTGGTAATTCACAGAATGAAAACGGTGGAGAGATCAGAGTAAAAAATCAGTTTCTCACAGAAATGGATGGAGTAAATGACAAAGGGAAAAATCTTCAAACATACGTAATTGCAGCTACTAACAAACCTTGGAAATTAGATTGGGCATTTCTCAGGAGATTTTCAAAAAGAATTTACATACCACTCCCAGCACTAGAAACTAGACAAAATTTATTTTCATTGTATTTATCAAAACTAAAAAAAGATTCTTCGGTAGAAGCATCACAACTTGCACAATTAATAGACGGTTACAGTGCAAGCGACATAAGAGATATTTGTCAATCAGTTCAGCTATCTGTAATAGATGAATTTTTCAGTTTAGCTGAATCCAGAGGAAACACAGATCTTACACATGTACAACTACGTGATGTTACCATGGACGATTTTAAAAAAATAATCAAAAAAAGAAGACCTAGTGTAAGTCCAGGTATGATCCAAGAGTATTCAAACTGGACTAGAGACTTTAGTGCGTCATAGTCTATATTTTTGATGATTTTTTCATACTGAAATTATTCCATTTCCATCAACCAAGAGATGTCCATAGAAATTATTTACAAAAATGCTACACATTTGATCATGCTATACAAATATCACACATGCTTGAAAAAGGAAGACTATATGTCAGCATTATATGCGTCGTTCAAAATTTGCACATGTAATGCTAGTTTTTCATTTTTCTAGTCTCGGTTTTTGTATTTATCCCATGGAAAAATTCATGATTTGGCATGGTCTAAAATTTCATTCTCTTCTCAGTGCAACCATTGGAGACAACTGTGATGCTTTCCATGCAGGATACATTCCAGCTACAACACTTAGTGACAAAGAAAGGAGCCAGGCTTTGATCAAATCCATTGGGATAAAGATTGGAGGTATATGCACTGCTGGACCTCCTCCCGCAGGAGAAGTTGTTGTTGCAATACTCATGATATAGCCTCCACCAATACCTATGAGCAACCCCAATGAAGCACCTATTATCCCTATCAAAGCTGCTTCCACCAGAAAAAGTGCGAGAATTGTAGTATTTTGTGCGCCTATTGCTTTCATGGTACCTATTTCCCTAATCCTTTCTGTGACTGAATTATACAAAGTAGTAACAATACCAACTGCACCTACAACAAGTGCAATAATTCCAACCATTAGAATAAAGGCAGCGTTACCACTTGCAGCTTGCTGTCTTACCGCCATAATTGCTTTTGGTGTTGTAGATCCAAGAGTTTTTCCAAATGTAGATGTCAATTCTTGCTGTACGGCATCAACATCATCTGGAGTTGTTGCTGCAACTATTACACTATCATATTTGTTTAGCTTGTGCAACAGATCGTTTCCTGCATCAAGATTAATGATAACCGAATTATCTATCCTACTATTACCAGATGGTTTTAAAATTCCAGAAATTACAAAATTCTTCGTTACTGTTACTGTCTTTCCAGCTCCATCGGAATATGTAGATGTAGCTACAATAGTCTGGCCAAGTGTAACAAAGGCATTGTCAGCACCAGGGGGATTTACTATGGTATCTCCCACAATAGCAGAGGATCGATCGTTTGGTTTTACTGTAGAACCATCAACATATTCAAGATTAGGCAACACCACAGACAATTTTGTTGGATCAATTGAAATGACAGACGCTCGTTCAGTGTTTCCTTGCGAATTCATCGTTATTGAACCAGCATATTCAGGTATTACATCAGATATCAATGGTAGGGATTTCATTTTTTCAATAATGACATTATTAATTATCAGAGCATTTCCTGCTGAAGCATCTCGAAATCCACGTTGTCCGCTGCTTACAAAAATAACATTAGCAGCCAAAGTATTGAATTGTTTTTCCAAGAATGCGGCTTGACCAGCACTCAAACCATTCAATACAACAACAAGACTGCTTCCAAGCACAACCATCAGAATAGTAAGAAGTGTTCTCACCTTTCTGTCAACTAGTGCCTCAAATGACAACAAGAAAAGATCTTTAGGATTCATTTTCTTTCTTTTTTGTGCTGTCAAATATTGAGATGATGTCAGTGTCTCCCTGTGTCAACAATTTCAATTTTTTCTTTTCTGATTTTTTTCTTTTTACTAGAAAGACAATTGCTGCTACAACTGCAATTGGTGCTCCAATAAGTATGGGTAGAGGAATACTGTCAATCAAAGTATGTTGGTTTGTAGAGATATTAACCGGAGGACTACGCACAATATTGACTGTTCCATTCACTAGGACGGTATGAAAATTCTTCAAGTCATCAGCATATGTTACTTTGAATACTACATGATACATTCCTGATGACAAGTAATTGATTCCTCTAATGGGTATACTAATTGGAATTGGAGAATCAGGTGAGAGATCTCCTATGAATTGTTGCGTTAAACTTGATCCACCCGGACCATTACGTCCCTGACCACCGTGGAATCCCTGACCACCTTGACCTGGATTGTCACCATTAGATCCAGTGTTATTTGTAAAGTTTGTCATTCTCGCAGCTTTCATTGCACTTGTGAGTTGAGAAGGTGCAAGTTGTGCAGTAGTAAATAATGCAGTCGTACTGCCCTGATTAAGTAAATTGCCAACAAGGCTAGAGGTACCACCAGAGGTAGTCAGCGAGAGATCATAAATTTGAAGTCGTATATCACCAACAACAAAAGTTCCCAGAGTAAGAGAATTTGTTTGTGATTGACCTTTTGAGACATATGTGGCGGTTAATGTAAAAGAAGTAGGGGTGGCAATCAAAGTGTTTGCAGCATACACTCTAGTTGTGAGTACCTGTCTTTCACCGGGTGTCAAGTTCTGTATTGTCCAAGTAGAGGGACCCACTACAGAGACCGAAGTTGATTGCGGTACAAGAGAGATTACAATATTGGACATTGTATCAGTACTGTTGTTTGCAACTGCAAAATTCAGATCATCTAGCATGGATGCAGTGATTACAGGAGTTGTAGTATTTCCAAGATATGACAAGTTAAGAGACTGTGGAGGATTGGGTGCTATGACAAGCCCCGTATTAATTGTGCTAGTCAAAAGTTTACCCCATGCATTTTGATAATTTATTTGAAGTGTAACCTGCTGAGTAGAACCACTTGCAGCTGTACCAGGGTAAACTGTTGTACTTATTACCGCTTTTGATTTTGCAGGTATTGTACCTATATTGAAAGTGTTCGGTCCAAGATTAACAATTTGTGTCGTAGATGATTGTAGCACAACAGATCCTGAGCTACTGCTACTTCCCGAACTGCCTTTAGAATTTCCAAGATCCACAATTGTTGCTACAACTCCAGTTGCATCAGCGGAACCTTTGTTGTCAATTTCTATCGAAACCGGATCATTGGTTTGAGGAGCAAGATTGGAAGATACGGTTGATGCATCCAATATCACTTTTCCTGGAAGAACAAACGGTACATTGAGCAATGCAGATGTACATTGTTGTCCAACTACTCCCACTTGGACATAATTTGCAACAACGGTTGTAGAAAAAGTGCCTACTTTGGCTGTCGGTAATACATCTATGTTAAAATACATAGTAAATGATGCACCTGGTGCCACTTGGCCATAGTAGTTTCCTATTGCAGGATTATTTGCAACTCTTGATGCTTGATTATAATTTTGAAGTAATTGTGGATTTTTGCTTTCACCAGTGGCCGCAAATCCTGATGGAAGATTAAGAAATGCAGTGATCGAAGTTATAGAATATGCTGTTCCTCTATTGTTAAGGACTACAGCAAAAACAGATGGTCCTTCTCCTGGACCTATCTCTTTTTTGACAGGATTACTAGTAATATCGGTGGAAGACGATGTCCCTTGGTCCACCCAATATGAGTCCACTACTACAGGACCAGAATAAGTGGCATCAAGTATTGTAGTAAGGGGTGCGAAACAATCCTGTGATTGTACTATTCCCAGATGACCATTGTCAGATGGTACCACTGTGACCACTTGTCCATATGCATTAAAAGATGTGATTGTAGTAGGTGCAAACAACATTACAATTAAAATTGGAATTGCAATTTTGATTGCTATTCTTTTCCCAAAAAACTTTTTAACAGAAATTCTAGTTGATGACATTTTTTTCTATTCTCCCATCTCTTAACAATATAGATCTATCCGTAGACTCGGCAAGTTCAGGATTGTGTGTTACCATTACTATAGTACGTTTGAATTTATGTGAAAGCATTTTCAACATGTCAAATACATCATCACCTGTTTTCGTATCCAAGTTACCAGTTGGTTCATCTGCCAAAATTATGGTTGGATTGTTTATCAAAGAACGAGCTATTGCGACTCTTTGTTGCTGTCCACCACTTAGATTGACAGGTTTTTGATCCCTCTTGTCAGCAATACCAAGGGCTTCCAAGATCTTCATGGTGCGAGAATTTACATCGTCATTTGACATACCTGCAATCATCCCAGGCAGTCTTACATTTTTGTGGACAGTAGTCCTATTAATCAAATTAAACGACTGGAAGATAAATCCAATACGACCATTTCTCATGGTGGCAATTTCAGAATCATTAAGAGAAAATACGTCTATGCCATCGATGTAGATCTTCCCACTTGTTGGCCTATCAAGTGCTCCAACCATATTCAAAACAGTAGACTTGCCACTACCAGATGGGCCTACAACCGATACAAATTCTCCCTTTTTGATTGCAAAGCTTACATTGTCTAGTGCCACAACTCGTCCCGCAGAAGAATCATATATCTTAGAAAGATTTTCTACTCTCAGAGCAAAAGAGTTGTTGTTGACAACTTCGTTCTGTGTGCTTTTTTCAACTACCAAATCTTTTGTCATGTTTTTCAAGATCATTTTTTTCTTCTTTAGAACTCATCTATTTGAGTTTCATATGCATGAAAATAATCATTATGTGAATTCCATATGTTTGAAAGAACCATATGAAATTCTTTGTCTAGTTTTTAGAATAAAACGATTGCCAAACCTTGTTCAGGAACATTGTTAGTGAGTAGGATCAGATGCGTAGAAAAATCAGATGTTCTTGTGTCACCAACTACTCAATACACCTTGAAACATCCTTTATGATAATATTTTGGAGGTCTTGCCCCAATTCGTATTACAACATCTCCTTCCATTAATTTCATAGTACATTTTCTGCATACATTATTACCAAGCGAACTTAATCTTGCAACATCTCTTGGTTCTAGTCTAATCTGCATCATATGAAAATCACTGCCAAAAATTGTGGTGCATGAAATTAGCTTTCTCAATACCATTTATGCCAAAATCCAGTACATTGTGAATAATGTACCGATTTGAAGCGGATCTCCAACATTACATGATCATATGACATCATATACATTCCACACATTTGAAATTCAGTTTTGTCAGACATGTTCCTGTTCCAAATTCTTTTTATCATCAACTTCTTTTTTATGCAATTCTGCTTCTAAAAGTTGTAATATTAGAAACGGTATTGCTACAAGATCAATCTTTTTTTCCGCAGAGACACATAGTATTTCATCGTCCAGTGGAAAATTCATGGATACCATCTTGTGACCATATGAGATAGTGAAATTTACAGGTCCCAACTGTGGATCATGTTCCTTACGCATTCGCACACCCAGTGCAATCTCCATGAGTAGCATTTCCTGATCTTGTGGAGTAATAAAAGTACGTACTCCTTTTTTCACACTTGCAGTAAGCAGTTTACCTTTATTGTTCATCACCCCAACAAATCGAATATTAGAATCCAAGTTGAGGATCATGTTACAAACAGGCTCGAATATTTCTGGGGAATGCGATCCGCTTTCAAAGTTTTGAAGTGATTTCAATCCAATTTGCACACATTTGGACTAGTTACTGCAGTTAAAACAATTATCAAACATTGTTACTTAACAATGTTCGTGATGAAACGATTCTTTTAAAAAATCATCAATTAAAATAAAAAGGAAAAAAGAGTTTAGGACCAGGATTGTGATCCACTTGGGGCTGTCGTGTCAGATGATGGAGTTGTGTTTCCTGATGGAGTCTTTGAGTTCCATGCTTGTTCACCCATGTGTCCATGCATCATATGTCCATGATCCATGCCAAATTCGCCCATTCCGAACTGGCGACCCGTTGATTTGTACAATACTGCTCCACTTGATGGATCGACAATTACGGTGTATACCATATTCTTGTCATCAATCACCTTGAAACTGTATACTACGTATCCCTGTGCCACTGTTAGTCTTCCGCCTATCACTTTTCCACTTACTGCTGTTGCCGCAGTATTTGCTGCATCAGGGAATGCAATCTTTACGTTAGACATTATTGTTTGCTGAAGGTTGATTGTGCCCTGTATTGTGGGGGTCTGACTTGATGTTGGTGAAACTTGTGCAGATGCTGCTGACACTCCTGCAGTAGCAAGAATTGCTACTCCAATTATTATAGCAAGCATCTTTTTATTCTTGACTAGTTCTGTTGTGTTCATATCCATCAATACCACAATTGCTTAATAAAAAATTGCGAAACTATGTCAGTGAACATTGTTAGTGAAAGGTAAAAGTATTAGATATGCAAGTTTTAGACTTTATGAGAAATTTCAAGTAAAAGCTTAATACATAATTTTGATGGCAGAGTAATAATCTTGTCACATGAATACAGAGACCGAGTGTACATACGAAAAGACATCATATTAAAATTAACAGAACATGGTGAACTTAATCAGACATCACTTCTTAGTTATTGTGGTTTGAATTTAATGAAGCATAAGGACATTCTTGAGAGTCTTGAGAGAAAGGGTTTCATAAAGCGAACAGAACAGGCGTGGGGAAACAAGAAGATAATAAAATATGCAGTGACACAGAAAGGACGAGAATTTTGCAAGATGATATTAGAACCGTATGAGGACATATTTCCAAGACATGAAAAACATGATCAAGAACAAAGTTAGCGAAGCATTTTTAATGCAACAGGAGTGTTCTTAGTAAATGTCAGAACCCGAAAATAATTCACCTGAAAACAATGTATCACCATCTGACAGAGACGAGAAAAAAAAATCAGAAAATATTCTGAAAATTTTAGATGAACTTTTGTCTCACACTAACAGTTCGCGCAGGTTATTTCTTATTTTTATTGCAAGCGCATTACTTTTTGGACCAGTTGCCGTTATACTAGGAGGCGTTTTACTAGGTCACCCAGATTATGACATAAAACATTTAGAATCATCGCAGCAAGGCGGAGAAAGATTTAGCAGTATATATCACAAGCCTGGAATGCACATTCAGATTGTGGATCAAAATGGTACAATAATCAAGGAATTACCAATATCACACATAGGAGATAGATCTCACACAGGACCTATATTTTTTGGATTGAAGACATTCATAATAATTTCAATAGTATTTGCAATAATTTTGTTGGTTATTGCAATAAAGGAATACCGCTTCTTTTCGCATTGGAACAAGCGATTCAACAAATACAAATCATTAAAGGATAAAATTGACAAGGAACTTGATGATGACTAGACATGAAAAAGGTAGTTAGACAGAGCTAATTTTTTGTTAGATTATATACCCAAAAACATTTCATGATTACAATGGCAATACTGGAGATTAAAGACCTACATGTACAAAGAGACGGTAAGGAAATTCTCAAGGGAGTAAATCTCAAGACAGGTCCGGGAGAAGTCCATGCCATCATGGGTCCAAATGGATCAGGTAAGAGTACATTATCATATACAATTTTGGGCCATCCCAAGTACGAAGTTACAAAAGGAGACATTTTGTTAGATGGTGAAAGCATTATTGGTTTATCAGCTGATGAAAGATCAAAGAAAGGATTGTTTTTAGCATTTCAATATCCAACAGAAGTCGCAGGCGTAGGCTATTCTCATTTTCTTAGAACTGCATATAACGCACTAAGCAAATCACTTGCAGATGAAAAAAGAGAAGTCTTTCTTACAGTAAGAGAGTTTCAGAATTACCTAAAAAAGAATCTTGATGAAGTTGGGTTAAAACATGATTTTCTGTCAAGATATCTCAATGAGGGGTTTTCTGGCGGAGAAAAGAAGAGATCAGAAGTTTTACAGATGGCAGTACTTCAGCCAAGAATTTCAATTCTTGATGAACCAGATTCAGGTCTAGACATTGACGCAGTACAAGCAGTTGCAAAGGCAATAAGTTCAGTTTCAAGAAAGGATGCAACAGTAATTGTGATTACACACTATGCAAGAATTCTCAAATTCCTTGACAAGCTTGACTTTGTTCATGTTATGGCACAAGGAAAAATGATCAAAGAAGGTCCAAAGGAACTTGCTGACGAATTAGAACAAAAAGGTTACGGATGGCTTGGAATTCAGGAAACCACACAATAGAAAATTTTCCATTTGTACAACATCAAATAATTTTAGACATACAGTATGAAGATAGGCGATTTCGCACCAGACTTTGAACTAGAGTCAAATACAGGAGAAAAAGTAAGACTCTCATCATATTTTGGAAAGAAAAAGATAATTCTATTTTTCTATGTAAAAGACAATACTCCTGGCTGCACCGCAGAAGCAAACGGGATCAAGAGTTACTATCCAAAAATATCAGAAAAGTACGAAGTTATTGGAATAAACCAAGATTCAATAGAATCACATGTAAATTTTTGCCAAAAATATGATCTTCCATTCAAGATACTCTCAGATACCAGCAAGAAGGTAGCTGCACAGTATCAGGCAAGAGGCATACTCGGAACATACACAAAAAGGATAACATATCTCATTGGACTTGACGGAAGAATTGAGGATATGATAGAAGTGATGAGTGTATCAAATCACATAGAGTTTGTACAAAGCCTCGCAGACTCCTAAGGCCAGTAATTAATAAAAAAAAGACAATAACAATGTCTAAAATTTCTTACATCGGTGTACAAACCTAATTTTTTTAACCAGTAGACATGCAAACAGACGATCGGTCAAAATCAAATGAATTTTACACAGACTGTATGAGATACTTTGAAGCATTAAGAAAGACTGGAAAACAAGACTATGGCTTTGAGGACGAATTTTTCTACACCATGCCTGCAATGTCAGAAAAAATTGTAGGCGGACAGTAACAATATTCAAAACCCAGACAGACACGGTTTCAGTTATATATTCAGTACAGGAATCTCTCGTTGCAGAGGTACCGAAGCCCGGTCAACCGAGAGGGACTCAAGATCTTCCGTAAGAAATCCCTTCCCTTAGGGGTTCGTGGGTTCAAATCCCACCCTCTGCATCCCTCATTTTCTCCCTTTCTGTCTTGTTTGCGATTTAGATCATCACATTCTGGATGGTTTTCGACCATGGTAATCTATACTAGTGTTTATTAGAAAATTTGTTCGCTAGTATGCAGTAGAAAATGAAAAAAACGAGGGATGTCATACCAGGTCCAAAAGCTATGCGTGTTATTGACACCATGAAAAAACACGCCTATGATTCGACATTCGTGTATTCGCTAGTTGTTTCGCATGGACATAATTGCATCATAGAAGACATTGATGGTAACAAGTATCTTGATTTTACATCAAACATAGGCTCCTGTCCGTTGGGCTATTCTCATCCTGACATAGTAGAGATACTTGCACAGTATTCATCAAATGGAACATACAAGATAGCAGGTCAGGACTTTTATTGCCAGGAGCATGCAGATCTTGCGGAAAATATTTCAACTATTTTACCATCAGGCTTTAAGACGTTTTTCATAAACAGTGGTGCAGAGGCAGTTGAAAATGCAATAAAGATGGCATACAAGAAAATGGGTCCTCTTCCCGGAATTTCTTGTACTGGTGCATTTCATGGAAGAACATTGGGAGCCCTGAGTTTTACATTTAGCAGACCAGTTCAGAAATATAACTTTCCAGAACTTCCATCAAAAAGAATCAAGTTTTGTACGAATGATAACGATCCAGAACTTGATGCTGCAGAAAAGATTCTAAAGGAAAATAAAGTGGCATTCATCTTAACGGAAATAATTCAAGGAGAGGGTGGATACAATGTTGCAAGTAAGAAATTCATTTCAAATTTAAGAAAATTTGCAACAAGATATGGAGTTCCACTCATCTTGGATGAGGTCCAGTCTGGGATAGGCCATACAGGTAAGTGGTGGGCCTTTGAACATTACGGTATCAAACCAGACATAATGAGCACGGCAAAGGCATTGCAGATAGGCGCAACAGCTTTTAGCAAAAAATTTGATCCAATGCAGAGATCAGTGTTATCAAGTACGTGGGGCGGGGGAAATAGAATAGACATGGCAGTAGGTTCAAGGGTAATTCAAGTTATAAAAAGAGACAAGTTGCTTGAAAATGCAACAAAGATGGGCCACATCCTCAAGACCGGCTTGGTTGAAATGGTGGGAAAAAAAGGAGTGATAAATGTCAGAGGACTAGGCCTCATGGTTGGCATAGAGTTTGACTCGACTGCTCATCGTGACAAAAAACTTGTCGAGTTGTTCAAGCATGGCTTGATGACTTTGGGAGCAGGTCAAAAATCAATGAGAATCATACCGCCATTGATAATTACAAAAGAGCAGATTCAGGAGGGCCTTGACATCATGCATAAAGTTTTGATGAGAACCTAGTATGCATCATACTTGTCACCCATTTCAAGCGATGCTATCTTTAGTTTGAGTACTTCGTTTGCACCCTCGTAGATTATAATCGCCCTAGAATCAAGAAAATGTCTTGCAACCCGGCTTGTTTTCTGGTATCCATAAGAACCAAATATTTGGACTGCGCGGTTTGCACAATCAAATGCTGCGTTTGTAGCATGCAGTTTGGCAATAGCTGCAAGCCTATCTGCCCTGTTACGTAGTGCTGAATATTCCTTGTTCTCCCTGTTAAGGGCATCTAGCCAATTTGCATCTTTTTCTTTTAGGTCTTCGACATAATCATGTAGTTTTTGCCTTGCCATACCTGCACGATATACTAACCACCTAGAACTTTCAATATTTACAATCATTGTAGCAAGATGCTCTTGAGTAAGTTGTTTTTTTGCAAGAACAGAGCCATGTTGTTCTCTTTTTTGAGAATATGCAATAGATTCATCAAGACAGTCTTTCATTACACCCACAGCTCCTGCTGCAACACTCAGCCTGCCGTCAATTAATGCACTAAATGCAACACTAAGACCATTTCCAATTTTTCCAAGAAGATTTTGTTTTTGGACAAGACAATTTTCAAAAGTAATTTCGGCGTTTTTTACAGTAAGCAACCCCATTTTGTTTTTCATCTCTTGTGCATCAAAACCTTTTGAAGATGTATCTACAATAAATGCGGATATTTTCCCATCAGAGCCTTTTGCATAAGTTGTAATTAATTTGGCAAATGTTCCATTTCCAACCCAGTGCTTTGTACCATTGAGAACATAATTGCTACCACGTTCCTCAAATGTTGTCGTCATTTTTTTAGGATCACTTCCAGCATCAGGCTCAGTCAATGCAAAACCCATTATGTTATTTCCATTGACAGTATTTGTAAGATATTTCTTTTTTTGCTCTTCGGTTCCCCAATTTTGTATCACCATTTGACCAATAGATACATGTGCAGAGAAAAATGTACGAAGAGAATTTCCTTCCCTGCCAATTCTTTCAATTGCAAAAAGATATGTCAAAATGTCATATCCCAAACCTCCATATTTTTTCGATATCGGACACCCAAGCATTCCAATTTCTCCAAATTCCGGGATTACTCGGTCGTTCATTCTTTCATCAAGATAACATCTTGTTTCATAATCTCGTATGGATTTGCAGACTCGGTCTATCTTGTCAAGAAAAATTTTCTGCTCTTCGGAGACCTCAAAATTCATCTTCGATATGTTAGAGTAAGACATTGTTTTATTCAGTTGACTCCCAATACATATCATCTAGTTTTGGTTTCTATACTTTTACTATCTGAATTTCTCTTACGTTGTGTTTCGACAGATCTTCATGTAAAGCAGCGTGCGATTCATCAGTAAAAGTCAAGTTGCAACGATAACATTTCCACGCTTTGATGCTCACAGAATTTGTACGTGATTTTAATTTATAAATATATTGCACTTGCCAGCCATTTTTTGCATAACTGTGGTATAGGATCAAAATGTTTGCAATTATTTGCGGTTTAACGCCATATTTCATGAATTTCCATCTAGACACGAGTCAGAATCACAATCTCAATTTATAAAATCAATATGCATCATAGACCAGATTGGAGTTTAAAAAATTAAGATCACTTGTAAAAAATAGACTTGAGCAAAACGATACAGCTCATGATTTTGAACATGTTATGAGGGTACTCAAGAATGCAACAGTGATTGCAAAGAAGGAAAAAGCCAACATCAGAATCATAACAGCTGCAGTACTTTTACATGATATTATATCATATCAAAAATCCGATCCTCGTTCAAAAAATTCCGCAACCGAGAGTGCACTAGAATCAAAAAAGATTTTAAAAAAATATAATTGCAGTCAAGATGAGATTGACATCATATCGGATGCAATAAGAGATCATAGTTTTTCAAGAGGCACTACACCGAAGACAATAGAAGGTAAGATACTACAAGATGCAGACAGATTAGATGCATTGGGAGCCATAGGAATAGCAAGGACATTTTCAGTTAGCGGTGCAGAAAAGAGACCATTTTATAGCAACGTTGATCCATTCTGCAAAAAACGCTTGCCAGATGATAAGAGTTGGACTGTAGATCATTTTTATAAAAAGCTCTTGCTTTTGGAAAAAACAATGAACACCGATGCTGGAAAAATTGAGGCGCGAAAAAGAATCAATGTGATGAAAAAGTTTCTTGACCAACTAAAAAAAGAGATCTAGCCATAGTCTACATATCTTTTGTATCGTTTTTCAATTTCAGAATTATTTCCGGTCATTATTCTTCTAATTTCATCAGCATGCTTATCTTTTATATAATTAATCATATCCCTGAAATTCTCCTCTTGTGGATATGCGTTTGTAAGAGGCTCTAGCATTTTGAAATATTCGACAACTTTTTCTCTGAATTCTTCTTTTGTAGGTCTTCTTATTTTGTTAATGCGAAACCAGATTGATGCCCAGCTTGCACCAACCACATGCGGTAGTAAGTCATATGCACGTGCTATCTCAAATGTTTGATCTTCTCTCATTTCTCGTTAAGAGTTTTTGCTGCACCCTTTGAGAAATATGTTACTATCATGTCCGCACCAGCACGCTTGATGGCTGTAAGAATTTCCAATGTAACTTCTTTTTCATCAACATATCCAGCCATAGCAGCTGCCTTTACAAGAGCATATTCTCCTGATACACTATAGGCAGCAATCGGTACATTGAATTTTTCTCTAGTCATAGATATCAAGTCCAGATATGCCAATGCTGGTTTTATCATGACTATATCTACTCCTTCTTGTATGTCAGTTTCAACCTCCCTCATAGCCTCCTTTGGATTTGTGTACGGCAATTGGTAGGTCTTTCGGTCTCCAAACTGAGGTGCAGAGTGTGCCATGTCCTTAAACGGTGAGTATAATGAAGATCTATGTTTTGCAGAGTGAGACATTATTGCAACATCGTGAAACCCAGCATCATCAAGACCCTGTCGTATTGCCTTTACTTGCCCATCCATCATGGCAGATGGTGATACAACATCAACTCCTGCCTGGGCTTGACTCACTGCAACTTTTGCCAGAGTTTCAAGACTAGAGTCATTATCTATCTTGTCTCCCTTGACAAGTCCACAATGGCCAGAGCTTGTGTATTGGCAGAGGCATACATCTGCCATTATTGCAATGTCGTTTCCAATATTTTTCCTTATTTCAGAAATTGTTTTTTGTACAATTCCATTTTGAGAAAAAGCTGATGTTCCATGTTCATCTTTGTATAAAGGTATTCCAAATACCATTACTGCTGGAATTTTCAATTCTGCTATAGTGTTTATTTCAGTTGCAACATCTGCAAGTGGAAGCCTCTCCATTCCAGGCATTGAGCTCCCTTGGATTCTTGATTTTAGATCTTCTTGTACAAATATTGGACATATTAGATCCTTTGGAGATAGCCGTACTTCTTCCAAGAGTTCCCTAATTTTGCCAGTTTTTCTCAGACGTCGCAGTCTCAAATTAGGAAAAGACATTACATACAAGACATCCTTTTTAGCAAATATAATTTGTTACTCTCTTTTATAATCAAAGAGTCTTGTAACAGTTTTTAGAATTTCAGAATCACCTTGTTCTGAGGCCTTGCGTAGATTATTCATTGGGATCGACATTATGTCTTCGACAATTGCTTGTGTAAGCTGGTCAATAATTCGTATCTTTTGTTCATCTTTTTCCCCTAGCATTTGAAGTGCCTTTTTTAGTTCTTTTACTCGTGCTTGATCTATCTCCTTGAATACATTAGTCACAATAGGCTCCACCTCGAGTCTCTTCATTGCTGCTTCTACTAGAGGTAATTCCTCATTAATTATATGCTCTGCTGATGATACTACACCAATTCTATTTTTCATGTTTTTTTCCACCATCTCTGCAATTTGGTCCAAGTTCATAACTTTGACATGATCTATTTCCGATACCTTGTCATCAACAGTTCGCGGATTAGAAAGATCCATTATGAGCATCCCATTATTTCGTGAATCCATTGCTTCTTTTACTCTGTCATGTGTCACAAGAAAATATGGTGCAACTGTAGCTACAAACAGCACATCAATGGATTTGAAATTAGTAGTTGCTTCCTCGAATGGTAATGGTTTGCCACCCGCAGTCTCTGCAAAGGCCTTTGAGCGCTCAAAGGTTCTGCTAGTTATGAGAAAATCAATGTCTCTTTTTTTGAGTGATTTTGCTACAAGACTTGCTGCCTCTCCAGTTCCAATCAACAAAATGTGTTTGGATTTCAGATCATCAATGTTTTCTTCTGCCAGATTTACTGCCATGGAACCGATAGATATACTTCCTTTACTGATTCCGGTTGCTTGACGTACGCGTGTCCCAATTTTAATTGCCTTGTCAAATAAAGTATTAAGATTATCACCCGAGGCTTTTATCCCTCTTGCTGTACTGATGGATTCTTTTACTTGTCCAAGTATTTGCTCTTCCCCTATTACAAGAGAATCAAGGCCAGAGGTAAGCTTGAGCAGATGTGCATAGGCATCGGTTCCTTTACTTATCTCAAGATTTTCTTTGAATGCATTTTCTTCCAATCCTGCTACAGATGCCCATGTTTTTTTTATTTTGTCAAGATCGGTAGAATTTGCGCAACCAAAAAGTTCCACCCTGTTACAGGTTTGCAAAATTACACACTCGTGCAATCCAGAGTGCTGTAAAAATGATTCATATGCAGAATCTAGATCGGGAAAGGTGAACCTCTCAAGCATGTGAATGGGTGACTTTCTAAAAGTAACTCTAGCGTTGATTACATCACTTGTCATATCAGATTATCTAGCATCTCCATAACCCGCTTCTGTGCTTTTTTTAGATTTTCGTCTTGTATTAATTGTTTAACATGATTGTCATTCATAACACTGTAAAGGAACTTTTTTCGTTCAGAGAATGTCTGGATCTTATACTTTGCCGCCTTTCTTGCAAAATCCTGTAGTTTTATATGATAAATGTCCTCTTTTTTTATCACTTTTTTGAAGATTTGTTCTGCCTGAAGTTTTAGTTTTCTTGCCATGGCAGGACTTCGACCTCCTGTTGATATTGCAATTTGTACAGTGTCAGCTATATTAATCACTGAACCAAATGCAAAGTCACTTGCTTCAGGATCGTCAGCAGCATATGCATAACAACGCATAGACTTGGCCTGTTCCACAATTTTGCGATTGAGTGCCTTGTCATCAGTTGTTGCCAATACCATAAACGGTTTGTATTTTTTTAGAAAATTTGCGTTGACAAGCCTCATTTTCTTGAAAGATATTTTTTTTTGTTTAACATAATTTTGAATTTGCCTATTTGTTGAATCACTGATAAGGAGAATCTTGCATTCTTGGGTCAGCAGGGAATTTACTTTTTTCAAACCCTCATTTCCTCCACCCACTATAATCACCAAATCTCCTCTAAGATTTAGATCAACTATCAATGGATCTTGGCTGACTGTAAATGATATTTATAGATTCCATGAGAAACTAGGTAACATTTTTAATCGTAAGACAAGGTTTTCATCTAACATGGACAAGATGGATAAGGAAATTTTAAATGAAATCCAGTGGACTTTTCCTCTGATCCCAAAACCATATGAATCCATGGCAAAAAAATTCGATCTATCAAACCAAGAATTGATGCAGAGACTTGTTACACTCAAGAAGGCAGGAATAATCAGACAGATTAGTGCGATATTTGACACACGAAAACTAGGATACAAGAGTGCACTTGTTGCAATGGCAATAGACCCAGAGAAACTAGATCATGTCGCAAATCAGGTAAACAAACATCCAGGTGTCAGTCATAATTATGAGAGAAATCATGAATACAATCTATGGTTCACCTTAGCAGTTCCTCCGGGGTCCGATCTAAAGACGGAGATAGATAAATTTTCAAAGTTAGCAGGAATTAAAAAAACAAGGCTTCTTCCTACAATCAAGCTGTTCAAGATCGGAGTAAAGCTTGAGATGGTAGAGGAAAAAAAATCGGACATCAAACCATCAGAAGAGAAGAAGAAGATTGTAGAAACCAAGTTTATTGCAACCGAGGAAGAGAAAAACTACATACGAGAACTGCAAAAAGATCTAGAGATAGTTGAGAGGCCATTTTTAAAATCTGCCCAGAAACTTGGAATAACTGAAGAACAACTTCTTGAAAAGGTAAAACTGTATGAAGAGACAGGAATAATGAGAAGGTTTGCTGCAATCCTAAGACATAGAGAAGTCGGCTTTACTGCAAATGGCATGATAGTATGGCAAGTCCCAGATGAAAAAATTGAAGAGGTTGGTTCAAAATTAGGCTCGTTTCCACAAATAAGTCATTGTTATCAGAGGCCTGTCTACCAGGATTGGCCATATAGTGTATTTTCAATGGTACATTGCAAATCAATCGAAGAGGCAGAAGATATGGCAAAAGAGATTCAAAAACAAGTCCAGGTTAGCAATTACAAAATCCTATTCAGTTCAAGAGAATTCAAAAAGACGCGAGTGGAGTATTTCGTAGAACATGAATTTAACATTGAGGATCTAATTACAGCATAATCACATTATAAAATAAATTTCTAGGATATCTCCATCACTGATTCTGTGATGGATGTCAATGTTACCTTGATTGAGCTTACCTTGCTTTGATACATGAAGAATTTTTTGCCAGACAAATTTGTGTCGCCCGATACACGTACAAGTCCAGATGTGTGAAGCCTCCTAACCCACCTATATACCTGGGTTAGCGGAACCCCAGACATGACGCTAATATCCCATGCTGATTTTGGCGTGTCAATGGTAGATCTAAGTATAGTCATAGCTTGGTCATTTGACATTATTTTTAAGATATTGTCCGCGTCTTTGTTTTCAAGTATTCTTCCCTGTTGTAACACTTGCATTACTAGCATACTAGACTACAGAAATATAACAAGAGTGATTAGACTGAATTCATTTGCAAACACTTGCAATCGTATGCAATTATTTATTCAGTAAATTTAAACGCCATCATGCCAGCGTTGTATTCAAAATCAGCTGTCGTATCCAAAACTTCACGAAAGATCAGCCCAAGTACAGTAGTATGATAAAGAGACCAATTTTCCCCAAGGTCGTGTTTTATGATAAACGTATGGACATTATTTTTTATGTTATGATTTATTTCAATCGAAGAGGCACGCATTCTAGCCTCAAACCAAGATATGAATGAGTTCAGGTTAAAATCTCCACGCATGAACAATGCCGTATCTCTGACTACATTTTTCCCAATGCGAGTTGCCATGTCAACAACATGATCTTTGGTTAGATTTCCAAAAAGTTCTAAAATGATCGGCTTTGCAATTGGAATCATTCCCACTTTTGCTTCATACATGTCCCACTCGACATATCTTTTGAAAATGTGGTTGACAAATGTATTGAGACTGGTTTCCCGATGTTCTGATTCAGAACGAAGTTTTTTTAATACATCTTCATCGATTCGGAACGTCATAGTGGACGTCTTCTTGGGATTTACAGCCATTTCACTTGTGTTAATTCGTCTTTGAATATAATTTGTTTTATTTTTCCAGTGATTTGTAAATAAGACTTAGGCTGTTTGTACAGAAGCCTTTAGATCATATGACGGCCACTGGTTGAAAAGCCCAACTATCTCGTTTTTGTCAGCATCGTTTAGATACTTGCCATCAGACATTGCGGAGAACATTTCAATCTCTTCTTCACTTACAACCGTGGGCAATACTGATGAGACAGATTTTTGCGATAAAATAAACTTGATTGCAAGTTCTGTAATATTCAAGCCGTTTCTTTTTGCTATAGGCATCAATTGATCAACTTTCTTTAGCGCCTCTTGTATCCAGTTTCCGCTTCTTACAGAACGATGATCCTTTTCGCTAATTTTTGTGTCTGCATTTACTTTACCGGTCAGTATTCCAGAGGCATCAGGTACACGAACTAGAATTCCAACATTATTCTTTTCTGCCTCATTGATTAGCGTGTTTCCTGGATTTTGTTCAAGAATATTGTATACAGTCTGTACTGCAGTAGTATTAGTTATCCTCATGGATTCAATTCCCTCTTGGGTCCATCCAATGGCAGGACCGAGTGCAATTTGGTAACTTTTGATAAGTCCTTCTTTTGTTTTTTTGTCCAAGAATTCGAAAACTTGTTTGTCACGTATGGTTGAGATCTTTGGGTTGTGTAATCCATATACGTCAACATAATCTGTTTGTAGTCGTTCAAGGCTTTTCTTCAAGGCAAAATCAGTAAATTCAGCTGTAAATTTTTGAGGAAGTTCCTTGTGACCTATCTGTTCATTTGAATAAATATCATATCCATACTTTGTAGACAAGACAACTTGGTTTCTCATCCCGGAGAATACCTCACCAATTAATTTCTCACTTTTTCCCCTTCCATAAATATCCCCGGTCTCAAAATAATTAATTCCCAGATCAAATGCACGTTTTAGCATTCTCTTGGCTTCATCATCTTCGATTTTTTTGCCCCACCAGTCAAGACCGAGAGTCCATGCTCCAAACCCAATTTCAGAGACATTAATTCCACTCTTTCCTAGCTTTCTATATTTCAATTCACAATACTCCTAAACTCTGATAATTGTTGCTGAAGATCTGTCTCATTTAAAACAGCTGATCCATCTCCAGTATTAGCATTTAATTCTATCCAAGATTTGCAACCGTGATATTCAGGAAGAACCGGAATCTCAATAGAAGGAATCTGGTACACCTTGAGAAACATTGCAGTCATGGGTTTTTGTGGCATCCAGTTCATCCGCTCTACAATATAGGAATCGCTCCAGATATGAAATCTTGACAATTCTTCAATTTTTTTCATGGAAGAAACATCATGCTCTGCAAGTACTTCAGCATAAGATGTAATTTTGTTTACACCATCTTTGGGTTTTTGTTCTCTCACATCAGCAAGATATCTGTAAAACTGTGATTTTAAAGAAGAGTTGTCTTGGTGTTCATATGTTGGAAAGAGTGCAAATTTTTTATCCTCTACCTTAAAGCCTGATGCAGTCTCAAGTATTCCTCCCTTTCGAAGCAGAACTGTTTGGTCTCCATTTTCAAGCGCAGTTATTACGGTAGCCCACTCTTTTAGAGCCTTCATCATCCAAGACTCCTAATCAAAGAGACAATATCTTTTTTGACGCATACAATCATTGGTGTATCTACTGCAATGTATCCACTGACTTGAGTTTCTCTCAAGTCCATGATCAGATCCTGAAACTTGTGCAGAGTATCGGTTTCAAATGCAAGCATAAAGTCTTCATCATGTATTCCAAATGAATATGACGTATTGAGTAAAACTTCAGGATATTTGTGTCCAACCTGTATGTGCTCCCCCATCATCTCTTTTCTCTTTTCAAGCGGCAGTAGATACCATTCTCGTGTTTTGATAAAGGGATATACGATGGCATATTTTTTTTGATCCTCTCCCCCAAGCCAACCACGTTGTGTTTTGCTATCAGCATACATTGATGGTCTTGTGTTGGACAGATAGACATGAGTTGGTACAATATATTTTCCAAAGACTGTAAGGTATAGTTTAGATATTATATCCTGGATTTTTTCAATAGAATCAGATACAAACCATAACAAAAACTCTGCATCATCTCTAAGACCCAAGGTAGAATATGTCCTGTACTTTATTTGTGAGTTCTTAAGGACAATTTCTACTTCTTTTGCAGATTCTTCTTTTGCAAGATCTGCCATCCATCTCCATTTTGGATCTACCTTAAAAAATGAGAAATTGAAAAATTGCCTTGGTTGTTCGCTCATGCAGACTAGAATTATTGTTACCTTATTTAAAATCTAATCAAGTTAACCAAGTTTGGTAAAACCAAAATCTGTATTTTGACATACATGTAATGTCTTAAATTAGCGAAATGGGAGTAGAAAATATATGAGTAGAAACACCAAGATGGCAATAGGAATCGGATCCATCTTTACTGCATTTACGATTGTAATGATTGTTCTTGTTCTCCAGTCATACTAGTTCTGGAAGATATCTCAAATAAAGTGAATCGGATCCATTAAATGATACACTAATTTCTTTAGAAATATGGTAATAATCAGACACCAACCAATAAACGAAATAATAATTCATGAGCTTGTCAAAGTCAACAGCATTGATGATTTTCTAAGTATCAAGACCAACAATGTACCTCTCGGTAGCTCTGCGCCTCCAGCGCGGTGGGCAGATGGAATATTATACGAACCACAAGGTTTTCCTCCCACTCCTGAGATTATCAAGGACCAGATAGAAGGCAAGATACATTTTGCAGCAATAGAATACACCGAGATGCCGCAATACAAACAATACCTGAAAAATAATAACAACAATGTTCTCTTACCAATAATTGACATGTCACACAATGAGGCTACAAAACAGATTGCACAGTGGTTGAAAAACCAAATAATTACCAAGTGAATATATCACCAATCATTAAATTGCAAAAAGTTACCATCAAGATCTGGTAAGATGAAGGGTTTGATACAGGCATTAATTTCCGGGAGATAAAAGATAAGAAAATATCTTTACATCAGTAATGTTGTCCTGAAGACCCGTTTTCTAATTCTTTTTCGATACGGGTAACCAATTGGGTCAACGTAGCTGGTTTTGAAATAAAATATTTTTCATCTAATTCAGGAAATGCTTTATGAAATTCTTCATGATATTCTGACTCATGTGCAGTACAGAAACAGATCTTTACATTACGATCTAACTTTTTTATCTCAACATACAGCTGAAAACCATTCATATTTGGCATTCGAATATCAAAAATACAAAGATCATATTTACCTACTTTGTAATTCTCTAATGCTTCTTGAGGATCAATAAATACATCAATGGCATATCCCCTGGATTCTAATCCTTTTTTGAGCGAATTAGCTATGTCGTGTTCATCATCAACGATGAGAATTTTTGTCTTCTCTGTTGTTGAGGGCATCTTTTGTATCATAGAGCAAGAGACTAGAAAAGCATTTTTAATGATTGAACTAGTACAATCTTATATAATGAATTATTTTTAGAGGCTAATCTGATAATATTTTCTATCTTGTTTTGACCTAAATCTAGATTTGATCCATGGTTTCCACTCAATAATAGAGAAAGGCTACTAGAATTAGTCAGCAAATAACATGAACTGATTGATAGTATAGAAACAAAAGCAGAAAAAAATCTTGGAAACATACAACATATTCAAAATCTGTTTTCAAATAATCACCCCCCGATCTTAACACGGTAAATTTAGATGATGAAATCGACATCTTAGCAGAACTTACCATCAACTTCTGGAAAGAGAACGGGGTTTGACACCTTGAAATTGTCCGTGTGCAAAATCGGGGTTTACAAACCAAAAACTCTTGCCAAAGTATTTTCTACTTTGGCTAGGGTTGTTTTTGACCTCTGATAAGCCATTCATCTTAACAAAAAATGCAATTTTTATTTTCCTTCTAATATTGGTTGCAGACATGTTTGTAACGCTAAAAATGTTAATTGTAGACAAGATCAACATTTCCATTGTGATAGTGTTTACCATCACAATTATGATTGTGGCAATTAGAATATTCAACATGTTAAAAGTCAAAGATAATTGATTTAGAATTTGATCATAATAGACTAGTCATAAACAATTAATACATGAACATAGCATGGCAAACCACGACAGAATCAATTAGTCCATTTCTAATGTTAGGATTTCTGTCAAGTTTTAATTTAATTTATACTATTGATGGACGTATTGTACAAAGAACTGGAAATGGAATTAGAACCATATTTGACCGTCGATTCATAACACGTACAGACGGTTTACTATTACGAACTATAGAAATTGCTGTTTTATTCGGTTTGCCATTCTTGACAGATAATTTCTTTGGCAATCTCTATGCAAATTATCAGCATTACTTTTTATCATATCTTGTTTTTCTTGGAATTTGGACATATCTAGTTCCTATAAGAGGTCAACTTGGAGGAAGATTTAGTAGAAATGAAAAAGTTGGAATATCGCTTTCTGTGTTAGTTGGATTTCTACCCATAATTGTATAGTGTTATTCTAGGAGTTTTTTCTAAAATAATCACTAAGAATTACTCTAACAACTTCTGGTACTGATTCAAATCGTCTATCTTTTCGTTCCTTCTCAAGTTCTCTCTCAAGTTCTTCAGTAATTGCTACCGTGATCTTTTTCATTGCCATACATTACCATCTATAGCAACCCTTATAAATATTAGTGCGGTATGCTATAGCAGGTAATAGATGGTCATCAATAGAAAACAAGGCAACATGAGACAAATGAAAGCACTAACGATAGTTGGTCACAATGATCAAATCAAGAGAATCAATGCAGTAACTTACAAGGTAAAATCACAGTCATCTGATAATTGGTATGACACAATTCATGAATACAAACAGGGTTGGACTTGTTCTTGTCCTGATTATGTTTTCAGACTTTCAAAGTACAATAAAGACCAGAAATATGACGATGTGGAAAAAAGACTACAATGTAAGCACATTCAAGCAGTTTTAATTTCAAAAGAGTTACGAAATAAAATCGTTGCAAACACTGATGTAAAACAACTTGAAGCAGATAGCGAACTAATCTGTAAATGTGGATCGATAAATGTAATCAAGATAGGAATCAGACATAACAAATCCGGAGATATTCAGAGATTCAAGTGCAAGGAATGTAACCGCAAGTGGTCTGATAATCTGGGCTTTGCCTACAACAAGATAAATTCAAAGATAATTACAGTGGCATTAGATCTGTACTTCAAGGGAATTTCACTAAGGAAAGTAACAGAACATATCAAACTATTTCATGGAATTGAGGTTAGCCACAGATCTATTCTAAACTGGGTTCAAAAATTTGGTGAAGTTGTATCACCCTTTGTAGATTCTCTAGTTCCAAAAGAAATGTCAGGTGTATATCATGTTGATGAAATGATGGTTCATGTAAGAAAAGAACACCACGAAAAAGGACATTATCAATGGTTATGGAATATGATGGACAATACCACTAGATTTTGGATTACTTCAAAAGTATCTCAAAGGCGTGAGGTTGCAGATGCAAGAGCAGTATTCCAAGATGCAAAATCTAAGACGCCGATGCCAATAGCCATAGTTCATGACGGAAATCAATCTTACAATGAGGCATATTGGAAAGAATACTATATTATGGAAGGCAAGAGAGTCAAGAACATCAGGTCTGTTAGTGTGAGACATAACGGATTAAACCAAAAAGTAGAACGATTGAACGGAGTTTTCAGGGATAGAGAAGTGGTAATGAGAGGCATGGATCACAAAGAATCTGCACAGAAATTAATAGATGCTTATCGAATTCATTACAACTTCATTAGAGAGCATGGATCAATTGGAAAGACACCCGCAGAACAAGCAGGGATCAAATTGGATTTGGGAGAAAATAAAATTGAAAATCTCATAAAATTAGCATCGAAAAGTCATTCATAGATAACATGAACATTTTATAGCATTAAATCATAAAGGATGTATGAAAATAAATTTTTTAGATGGTAGTAGAAAATCTTATGAAAATGCAGAAGAATTGAAAGAATCTGCAAATAGTTTGTATGAATCAACAAACAAGCCCGTTGCATTGTTTCTACTATGTACCTCTTGTGAAGAACTAGAAAAGGCGATTTTTTGTCTTTTAGTTCATTTTAAACATTTGAAGCAAGAACAGATTAATTCTATTTTTAGATTACATCAATCAAAGATTATTCTCAATAAAACAATTTTCATCGATAAGACATTTGGATATGAAAAAGGCGTATACTTACTTGATGGAGAAATGTTAGAGAATATTGATTTCGAAAAAATAATACAACAAAATGACGCTTCGTGGAAAAAATACAAAAAAGAAAGAGAGAGTTATCTATACGCAGATCTGCAAGGAGCGAAATGGCATCATCCTAAATCAATAACCGATCTAGACTATATGTGGAATGAAACAAATCAAAAATGGCACACGAATCGTGCTTTTTACAAACTAGTTGAACAAAATGGATTGAATGACGATTTTAATATCGTTTCTTTGATTGTTGTACCACCAAATCCTAAAAACGAAAATGATGTTTCAGTCTTTATCGGAACAGGAAAAGCACTCCCATGAATCTAAACCCCGAAATTGCACACCAAGAATTTCATTTAATCAAACCCCGTTCTCTTTCCAGAAGTTACCATCAAAACACTTATTATTTGTGAATGGACAATTTTCTCAAATGCCAAGCATAGATCAACTGAGTAGACCACAAAACAAGCTAGAGCCAGTTGAAGGAATCATCGAGAGCATCAGCGATCCAAGAACTGTCAACCTCAAAACGGGCGGACAAGCTCAAGTTGCAGATGCAATGTTAAAAGATGAAACCGGACAGATCAAGCTTAGCCTATGGGATGCACAGATAAAAATGGTAAAACAAGGTTCAAAGGTAAGAATCGAAAATGGATATATTTCTACATTTAGAGGCGAAAATGCACTCAATGTTGGAAAGTTTGGAAAACTAGTAGTGTTAGAATTTTAGACATATCTACCACTAGATGGATTTTTTCCCTTTCTCCAATCTAGTACACCAAGTAATGTACCGGATATTATCACAATGATTCCTATAATCAACAAGAATCCAGCCTCTGCCAGTGGCAGTATGTTTTTTACAAACGGCGAGTTGGGATCAGTCAATGCTTTGGACTGCTCAGGATTTTCTGTAAATAACATCACTACGGTAATTGGTTCCTTGCCCTTGTTCTCAATGTTAAAGCTATAGGTATCTGCTTTTGGCACATTGAATGATTTTATAAAAATAGGATCATTGTCTACAAATGAACCAAACTTGTCTCCGAAGATATTTGTTATAGATATTGCCACAGAATCATTCGGGTTATAGTCCACAACATGAACTCCCCACATCAGGGGTATCTGAGCAGCATTTACAGTATGTGAAAAAGTGTATACATTTCCTGCATCAATACTTACTTTATCAGAGACACTATCAAACAGGCTTTCTGGCGAAGGGAAAAAATTTCCTCCCCCACTACCAAGGGATGTTTTAGGCATTACAGAATATGCAATGGATGCAGCCATTACAATCATTACAGCCCCTGCAATTGCAATTATTGGTCCACGTTTTTTCATGTCTAGCTTATGTACCCTAGTTTTTTGTCATGTTGTGGCATTGATAGTGAATTCCCTCCGGTTCTTTGCCCCATTTGTTCCTCAATTGTTTTCACCAGTTGTTCTGTATCCTGTGCTTTTTTTGCAATACCGGTCAAATCAAGTTTAAGATTCAACATCCTTAACAGCATTTCAAGCACAATTTTTGACGCCTTGGCATCTACAACATATCCGGATGTTTCTCCAAGTAAACAAATTCCAGTGATTTCTTTTCTTTTTCCCACACCAAGAATAAGACCATTCATTCCAGTTATGCTTCCGCCATTCATAGTTGATATGCCATAGTTTTGAAAGTCATTGACAATTTGTGGGATGGTGCTAGTACCATAAACTTTGGGAGATTTAGAAAAAACTCCTGTGATGTATGCAGCAAGCGTGTAGATAGTTTTTATCCCAAGTTTATCACAGATTTTTATAATTTCTTCAGCCATCTCATACTCGCTTTCAGGAGTTACAGGTTGTGCATCTCCACTTAATAGAACAAGATCATTTGAACTTCCCTTGTAAAAGTAAAAAGTATTTTTCATAAGATCGGTTGTTCCATCAGGCTGAATTAACACCTGCGGAGGAAATGATGATGACAGTATGTTTGCAAATGGGATTGCTTTTAATTCTTCGATCATGTGATCAATCGCAAGCTTACCAACATATCCACTTCCTGGAAATCCACAAATAAGTGATGGATTTTTAAGAGTGGGTATTTCGGTAAATTCTACAACAATATGTTGTGGTAGTGACAACATCGTTACGGAAAAATTAATTCAATATTAATGGTGCGCGCGGTTACTATTTGCGTCTGAGTTTCTTCTTTATCGCCGCTTTTTTGTTGGTACTAGTCGCTGTTCTTTTAACGGTTTTCATTACCTTTTTTCTTGATACTTTTTCCGAACGGGTCTTGTGTTTTGCAGATTTAGCGTGTTTTCTTTTTGCCTTTCTTGTCTTTGCTTTTCTGGTTTTTTTCAGGGCCAATTTTCTTGCATTGTTCTTTCTCCTCCGAGCTGCAAGTGCTGCCATTCTTTTTCTTTTCATGGCTGCAAGTGTTGCCATCTTCTTTCTTCTCTGTGCTGCAATCTCTGCCAATTTCTTTTGCACCGTTACCAAGGCATTACTTGCCTGGGCTTCAAGTTTCAAAAGAGACTCAAACTTTGGTCTCAAGATAGATTCTGCTTTTGTGGAAGCCTTTAGCTGTTCAATCAAGATAGGTTTGGTGTGACCTTGTTTTTTTAGCTGGCCTTCGAGCTTGGATTGTTCTTTTTCACCTGACTCTATCGCTTTTTCCAGTCTAGAATAACCAGATTCTCTTTCTTTTAATTCGGAATGTAATTCAGCTATTTTTTCATCAATATACTTGAGCCTTTCAATTACAGAGTTCTTGTCTTCAGAGGACCCATACTCACTTTGTTGGGTTACCTGGTCTTTTGCATCCTGTTCATGCAGCAATCTCTCTTCTGCCGCAATTTTGAGCCTCTCAATGCTTGCCTTTTGAGAAAGATGTTGGTTTAGAATCTGAGATACATGGACTTTGGCCCTTGTCAAATTTTCCTTTTGTTTCTCCAAGGCAACAAGACCTGATGATGCTCTTCGCTTTTTAGAAACAGCCTCTTTTAGTTTATTTTCAACCTGTTTTCGCAATTTTGATACTGCCGCCTTTTTCATACCGTATGATTTTGATAAAGCCTCAAGCGATGCCATGTGATAATGAGCCTTTGTAATCGATTAAGTTTTTGTTATGATCAGTATTTGACATATGAGTGAAAATTTTCAACATATTTTTGAGCTTTTTAGCAAAATTTTGAGATGTTTCAAGTATGACCAAGTAGATTTTATTTAGCAAGTGCATACACAAGTCATGGATTTTCACCCGTCACAACTACCAATTGCTCATTCATTTCAGATCGATGAAGAGCGAAAGGCTCCCGATTTGGCTGAACAAATGATAAGACTCGGTTTTTCAGCGCAAAAGGGCGCATTTAGGATCATCATGACAAAAGAGCAAAAGTCTGCAAAAAAAATTGGTTTTACAATTATGAATGAGCTTAATTTTGGATTGAGAAAAGCAAAACAAGAACGCGATGTAAGATATTGGATATACAGTTACGACACAGATCACTATGCAATGGTTCTGATAAGCTCCAAGGTTATGGAAGAGCTAGGATTTTGACTTGTCAAAGATAAGTTCTATCTTTAATTTTTTGGAGATTATATTCGCAATCAATATGCCAAATATCACCCCAGCAACTACAGTTGATGGATATTCTTGTAATAGATACAATCTGCTTATTGAGACTACTGTAGGATACACCCATAAAAGATAACATCCCCGCGGAAATCTTTTGGATAATGCATATCCTATGATAAATGCAAATATGGTGGTTCTCACGGTATCGCCTGCAGGAAAAGTGCCATCAATAGTACATGGTACACTCACATCTGCACCAGATTTGATTGCCAGATGTGCACCGATGAAATCAAGTGCGGGCTTTTCATATCCTGTATAGCATCGCATATAGGCTGCAACCATAGTACCTATCAATAACGAGAGAAGAAGTACAAGTCCAAGACGTCTTGTTCTTTTTATAATAAACAGTATAATACTGATAAATATTGGATACAGCACCCACCCAAGTTCTGTAAATACATCCATCGTAAGATCTACTACAGGATTTCCCACAAGTTTTGAAAGCGTTGTTTCAAATCCTGTATCTTGTACAATCACTATTTTTGCAACAGATAGATAAAGCAGAATCAGAAAAGCCAGCAATAGTAAGAAAAATGTCCTGCTTCGTATGTCAAAGATCACGTTCTGCAGCGAGATTTCCCTCCTAGATGCGACATCTAACCATTGCTTGATATCACCATATTAAAATCAGATTGCTCATCTTTTTCATTTTTGTTTCACCAGAATTGTCCCTATCCAAGTACAAAGATGTCAATTACACCATAACATGGACTGGTAATCTGGAATGAATTCAAGAAAAACCCAATTGTAAAAATGATCGTCCAAAAGATTTAGCAAAACAAAAAATAACCATCTAAAAGATTTTAACCACATCCAAAGATAGGAACAATATTGAGAATCTTAACAATTAACGACTTTGACACAAAGGGTAAGACTGTATTTCTCAGAGTAGACATGAACTGCCCCATAGATCCTGTCACAATGGAGATAATTGAGACAAGCAGGATTCGGGAATCAACCGAGTCTCTCAAAGACCTAGAGGGTGCCAAAGTAGTGATCGGTTCGCACCAAGGAAGAGTCGGCAACAAAGACTACACAGGAATGGAAAAACATGCAAAGGTGTTAGAGCAGATATTGGGCCGCAAGATAAAATACATTGAAGATGTAATTGGTTCAGAAGCACAAAGAGAAATCAAAAATATGAAAGATGGCGATATCATATTACTTGATAACTTGCGATTATGTGCAGAAGAAAATTATGAATTCTCATCTTCTGACGCATCAAAAACAATAATGGTACAAAGACTTTCAAAATTATTTGATATTTGTGTACTGGATTCTTTTCCAAGCTCCCACAGATCACATCCATCAATAATTGGTTTTGCACATGTTCTTCCATCATGTGCGGGAAAGTTGGTAGAACGAGAGGTCAGAAAGCTAGATGAAATAATGACTGTTGCCAAGGGACCACATGTGGTTGTGCTTGGAGGCTCGAAGGTGGTTGACAGGCTTGAGGCAATAAAGGAGCTAATTCAGAACGGCAGAGCAGACCAAGTTCTTCTTACAGGAGTTATTGCAAATGTCTTTTTGAGAGCTCAGGGAAGGATAAAGTTCCCTTTGGGAATAAAGAGAGAGGAAGAGGTAGTCTCAAAGGCACATGCTCTAATTGGTGAATACCCAGATGTATTTTCAGTTCCAGTAGACATTGCAGTTGAGAGAAATGGAAAAAGAGAAGAAATGGATGTACGTGAAATTTCAAAAGGTGAGCAGATATTTGATTTGGGACCAAAATCAGTCGACTATTACCTAAAATCTATCCAGAGTGCAGGAACTGTATTCATGAGTGGACCGGCAGGATTTTTTGAAAATGAGAATTTCAAATTTGGAACAGAGTCACTCCTCAGGGGAGTAGCAAATTCATTTGCCACTACAATTGTAAGCGGCGGACATCTTACTGCAGCATTAAAAAGATACGGTCTTGCCGAAAAGATAAACCACATAAGCACCGCAGGAGGTGCATTGGTACTATACCTCACAGGTGTAAAGCTACCAATGATTCAAGCATTAGAAGAAGCTGCCACAAGATATCGTTCTAAATGAGTACATGAGACTTATGTTGGAAAACATACCTACAAGAGATAAAATTAGGATAGGAATATCAGTATCAATAGTGCAAAAACAGGATCAACATACAGGCAAACTAACCGATGGCATAGTAAAAAGAATCCTTACTTCGAGCAGCTCTCACCCTCATGGAATTAAAGTAGAGTTACAAAGCGGCAAGATAGGCAGAGTACAGAAAATAGCATGATCCAGATACTGGAATTTAATCTAGAATATGATTACCTAAATGGCTGCCTTGCATTCAGAATTTGTACATACTCGCGGTTCTAGTTTCCCCAGATAAATTTCCTGGTTGCATGAATTACATTTGATTTTTTCTACAACATCAAAGAGTTTGTACCAATTAGTGGTAAAGTTCTGGGCAATCTGCCTTATCAATCCAGCATCACGCAACTGGTTAAAATATTGCTCAACATCATCAATTGTAACAGAGCTGTCAAGGCCGTTATTTTTTAGCAGTTCGAGGATTTCGTCATTTGTGAATCTAACATTTGTATCATTAAATTTTTCAAAGATTATTTTTCTAATCTGAAGTGGTAATGCAATATTTGAGATGGACAATTTAGTAAAGACCTGAAGATTCTTCTTTTATCTTGTCTGCAGATGCAGTATCATGTAGCTTGTCAACAAGATAAGAATACAGACCAGATTTTAAAACCTTCAATGATAACAAGGCACATTTGATTCTGGCAGGTCCAAGATCATGAAGACCAAGGTTATCAAGTATGTCCTCTTTTGTGAGTTTTTTTACATATTCAAAATCCTTGCCCAGTATGAGTTCTGTCAACATGGACGCACTTGCTTGGCTTATGGCACAGCCTTTCCCTGTAAATTTTACGTCTGCAACTTTATCATCCTTTATGTTAAGATGCATCTCAAGCTCGTCACCGCAGAGAGGATTGCTGTCTCTTTGTGCAATGTCAGGATCCTGTATTTTTCCATAGTTCCTTGGATTCCGATAATAATCAAGAATAATTTCTCTGTAAATATCAGCACTGCTCATAGCTTGAACAACTCCTTTGCCCTGTTAAGTGACCTGATAAAAACATCTACTTCTTCTTTTGTATTATAGATATAAAAGCTTGCGCGGGATGTTGCAGATACATCCAATCTTTCCATCAGTACTTGTGCGCAGTGATGACCAGAACGAATAGCAATTCCATCTTCATCAATTATAGTGGCAAGATCATGTGGATGAATATCTCCGAGATTGAATGATATCACACCGCCCCTTTTTGCCACATCTTTTGGACCATATAGTATGATTCCCTTTATTTGTGATAGTTTGTCCAGTGCATATTTTGTCAGTTCCATTTCATGTTCTCGCACCTTGTCCATGCCTATTTTATTAAGATAATCTAGTGCTGCTGCAAATCCTATTACATCTGCAATGTTTGGAGTGCCAGCCTCAAACTTGTATGGTAGATCATTCCATGTAGTCTCGTATTTGTGTACCTCTCGTATCATGTCTCCTCCGCCATTGAACGGAACCATTTCTTGGAGCAATTCCTTTTTTGCCCAAAGAACCCCAACTCCAGTGGGGCCAAGCATCTTGTGTGCCGAAAAGGCAAAAAAGTCGCAGTCAAGTTTTTGCAGGTCTACTTTAAGATGTGGAACCGATTGTGCACCATCTATAAGCACTCGTGTACCATATGCTTTACACCTCTTGACAATTTCTTCAGAGTCAGTGATTGTACCAAGAACATTAGACATTTGGCTAAATGTTACAATTTTTACCTTCCCTGTCTTGAGATATGTATCTAAATGATCAAGGATTAGATCCCCGTTGTCATCTACTCCAATATATTCTAGTTTTGCCCCTTTCTCTTTTGCTAAAAGTTGCCATGGGACTATGTTGCTGTGATGTTCATATTCGGTGGTTACTATGATGTCATCTTTGTTGATGTTTTGTCGCCCCCATGCATAAGCAACAAGATTGATTGCTTCGGTAGTTCCCCTTACAAAAACAATCTCTTCACGATTTTTTACATTGATGAATTTAGCTATCTTGTCTCTTGTTGCCTCATATGCAAGTGTAGCTTCTTCAGCAAGCTCATGAACAGCTCTGTGAATATTAGAATTATAATTCAGATAATAGTTACTAATGGCCTCAATCACTTGAATTGGTTTTTGCGTAGTGGCTGCATTATCAAAATATACAAGCGGCTTGTTTTTGTGTACCATACGTTTCAGAATCGGAAAGTCATTTCGAATGTTTTCAATATTTATGAAACTTGTTTGCAAATTAGTTTACCTCAATGTAGATCTCGTTTTGTTCTATTTTAACATTGTAGATTTTCAGCGGTATCTCAGCTGGAAGGTTTTCTGGCACACCCGTCTTTAGATTAAATGTAGAGAGATGAAGTGGACAGGTAACCCCTTCTTCTGTCAATATTCCAGTAGAGAGGTCTGCATCAGCATGAGTACAAATTCTATCGGATGCATAGATTTTGCCATCAAGATTTGCAAGTAAAATTTTTTTATCCCCATGATCAAAATCAAGCATCTCACCTTTCTTTAATTGACTTGTTTTACAAACATTAACCCATTTGGACAAAGATCTCACCGATACTTGTAATGGCTTTCAAATGTGTCAGTCTCACGATATCTTGTTTCTTCTACTTCAAGCATAGCCTTGAGTTGTTCATCAGTCTTAATAGTGAGATTACGTCCTGCCCATTTGGAATCTATCAGGTAACTTATCCATGCACGGACCTGATATGACATCTTTCTTGAAAGGGGTTCAAGAAATCCCTCAACAATTATTTTCTGAGCATCAGATTTGTTCAAGCATCTGGTAGCAAGATAAAAAATTTGTTCTTCATCCATTTGGGCAACTGACGCAGAGTGTGTTGCCTTGACATCGTTTGTAAATATTTCAAGTCCTGGTATAGAGTCAGATTTTGCTCCCTTGTCAAGCAGAATAGAGTGTCCTGAAAGATAGGATTCTGCGTGATGTGCGTCTTTTTCAATTCGTATCATTCCCTTAAAGAGAGATTTGGCAGTGTCCTTGAGAACAGATTTTTCCAAGACTCGGCCGATTGTAGATGGTGCATTGTGAATCAAATTTGAGGCAAGATCATATGATTGGTTCTTGTTTCCAAAAACCACTTCGGTATCTTGTGCAGTTGCACCCTGACCGTTAAGAAAGTTATCAACTTTATATCTCGAGAGGTGTGAGCCAAACAATCCCAGGTACCAATTCATTCTACCATCACGTTCTATTCTTGCCACCCTGGAAGAAAAGTTGACCGCAGTCTCATCCATTGCCTGCAATGTAACCAGATCAAATTGGCTGTTGGGATTAATTGTGACATCCAATAATTCAAGATATGCTTGTTGTTTTGTTGCGTGAGGCGCATAGATTTCCTGAACAATCGAGGACTTGCTGTTATCCTCCGCCACTATAACATTGCGTGATATAGTAGAGGTCTGGTCAAGTGAAAGTGATGACACAAGATGTATTGTTTTTTCCAAAACAAGATTTCGTGGAACATAGATGAATATTCCAGAATTGAAAAAAGCATTGTTTAGTGCGATGTACTTGTCTCTCTTTGAATCTGTTTGTTCAAATGATTTTTTTATCTTGTCACCATAGTTTTTGATTGCGTCTTGGATAGAACACATCACAAGACCTTTCTCTTTTAGTTCGGACGGAATATTGATTTTGTGGATGCTAGTACCGATTTGAACTATGCTTGGATTATTACCAATTTCTACTAACCTGTCTTTGACAAAGTCTGGGATTGTGCTGTCAGAGCTCAGGGAGAACATTATTTGTTCTGGATCCATCTTGTTTGCGTCGCTGTACTTGTTGTAAAGAGGAGATACCTCCGGAGGAAGTTGTTGGAATATGGTAAATGCATTCTTGCGATATTCTTTCAGCCATGCTGGATCATTATTTGCTTCAGAAATTTCGTCTATGTGACTAGAGTTAAGTTTAGAGAGAACAAAAGAAGACATTTTACATCACAAGTTGACACAATCAGCACGCTAGCCGACTGAGCCGTCCATTTCCATTTTAATCAGCCTGTTAAGTTCTACTGCATATTCCATCGGAAGCTCTTTGGTAAACGGCTCTATGAATCCATTCACAATAAGTGTAAGTGCTTCCTCTTCAGTAAATCCTCTTGTCATCAGGTAAAAGATTTGTTCGTCACCAATTTTTCCAACAGTGGCCTCATGTGTCACTGTTGCATCCTCTTGGTTGATTTCCATGTATGGATAAGTATCAGTCTTTGAAATATCATCCAGTAACAACGCATCACATCTGACTGATGCTTTGACATCAGTTGCACCTTTTGCTACATGTAAGAGACCGCGATATGTTGTTCTACCATTACTCTTGCTTACTGACTTGGATGTTGTTCTAGATGTAGTATGTGGTGCAAGATGAACCATTTTTGCACCAGTGTCCTGATGCTGATTCTTGCCGGCAAATGCAATTGAAAGCGTTTCACCATGCGCATGCGGTCCCATTAGATAAATTCCAGGATATTTCATGGTAAGTTTACTGCCAATATTTCCATCAATCCATTCTACACTGGCACCTTCATATGCATATGCTCTCTTTGTAACCAAATTATACACATCATTACTCCAATTTTGAATTGTCGTGTATCGCAGTTTTGCACCCTTCATTGCGATTAATTCTACAACTGCAGAGTGTAATGATTCCGAAGAATAGACTGGTGCTGTACAGCCTTCTATGTAATGCACTTCTGCACCCTCATCTGCAATTATGAGAGTTCTTTCGAACTGACCAATGTTTTCCTTGTTGATTCTAAAGTATGCCTGTAATGGAAGATCCACTTTGACCCCTTTTGGAACATAGATGAACGATCCTCCACTCCATACAGCGCTGTTAAGTGCTGCAAACTTGTTATCCTCCGGCGGAATTACTTTGCCAAAATATTTTTTGAAGACTTCGGGATGTTCTTTTAGAGCAGTATCAGTATCCAAAAATAACACACCTTTTTTTGCAAGATCTTCTCTCAAACTGTGATAAACAACTTCTGATTCATATTGTGCTCCTACTCCAGCCAAGAATTTCTTTTCCGCTTCAGGAATTCCCAGTTTATCAAATGTTGCTTTTACTTCAGATGGAACATTATCCCAATCCTTTTCTGTTTTTTCAGAAGCCTTTGCATAATAATAGATATTGTTAAAATCAATCTGACTCAAAGAACCCCCCCAGTTTGGCATGGGTTTTTTCATAAAGATCTCGTATGAGCGAAGTCTAAAGTCCAGCATCCATTGTGGTTCTCCCTTCATTCTGCTAATTTCTTCGACCACTTCCTTTGATAGACCCTTTTTACTAGTGTAAACATACATCTCAGTAGAGTCTTTAAAATCATATTTACTATAATCCATATTGAGGTTCTCAGAAGTCATACTTGACATAACCCCGTTATGTTATAAAAAAGTTACACCCCTCTTCACACTCGTATAGCGGAGTAGGCTAAGCTAAATGGGATCAAACATGAAAAAATTAAATAAAAAACATTAGGCCCAACTAAGAAAAGATATTCCAAGAATTTAGAATATGGTTTAGCTCCAAACTTTTTCTTGGAAGGTCCACTTTTTGTTTAGGATGAAGTTACCTACAGATGCAATGGCAACTGCCAAGAACAAGGCAATTGAATAATTCAAATGTCTGAGTTCAACAAGACCATATACCATCAACAGTTGAAATACTGCACCAATTCCACTGAATCCAAGGAATAATCCATATTGCATCAGAGTTCGCTTTGGTTCAAATGTTCTATCTTCAAATGTCCAGATCTTGTTTAGTATAAAGTTGGAGCTCATAGAGAAGATAATGCCTATCATTGTGGCATAGATATACCAGAGATTGGAAAGTACTGCTCCAAACATGAAAGATACAAAATAATTTACTAGCAAGCCAGATGCGCCAACAGTATAGAATCTTCCAGCCTTTGAGAGAAAATGAACAGATGTGCGTCTCTCGTTTGACTTGACAGACTTGCCGTATCTATACAACTTCCATATAGATTGTAAATAACCAACACCTACTGAGAAATCAAGCTTGCTCGAGCCTGTAGTACGATTGATAAACGTATAAGGTATCTCTTTGACTTTGGCTTCCTTGGCTTTTACAAGAATTTCAAGTAGTATCTTGTATCCAATGGCATCAAATTTTATATTATTTACAATATGACGCTTGAATGCAAAAAATCCAGACATTGGATCTTTTATTTTTATTCCCAGCCCATGTTGAGCAATTTTGGTCGCACCCTTACTGATTAATTTTCTTTTAAATGGCCACCCGGAAACGCCCCCGCCATTCACATATCGTGATGCCACGACAATATCACAATCAGAATTTTGTAGTTCTTCAACCATTTGAGGTATGGTCTGCGGAGGATGAGACAAATCACTATCCATTACAACCACAGCATCACCTTTTGCGCTTTCTATTCCCGTTACAATGGCAGAGCTCAGGCCTCGCTTGTTCTCACGGCGTATTATTTGAATAGTATATCCAGTGTTTTCAGAATTTTTTGCATATTCTTCAACAGTCTGACTTGTGCCGTCAGGAGAATTATCATCAACCACAATAATTTCTGCATTCATTTCCCGTGTTAGTGTTGCACGTAGTGAATCAAGCATCTTCACTATATTTTTTGACTCATTATATGTAGGAATAACAATGGAAAGAGAACGGGTTTTAGATAACATTTCCTTTGACATTTGATTCAAGTTGTTTTCTGTCATTTCTGGTTATTGGGTCATTATTAAAATTGCTCACCTAGTAAAGCAACTCTTCATGGCATCTACTGCGCCCTGTACTGTATGTACATCTGCCGTGAATGGTTTCACCCCAAATTTTTTGAGTTCATCTGCTGTAAAGGGACCTATAGCAATAGTTGTAGTTTTTTCTATATTATTTTTTAGCGTTTTTTCATCCACATCAGACAACATGATATCAAAAAATGCTCGTACAGATGAGGCACTTGTGAATATTATTCCATCCACCTTATTTTGTGAAAAAAGTTCTTTGAATTCATTCCAATAGGACAATGAGCTAGAAGATTTGACATCGTATAGATAGACCTCTTTTACTTTGAGGCCTATTTTTTTTAAAAGCTGTGCAAGAAATGGTGTTGATGCCCCACTTCGCGGAACAATTACTTTTTTTCCATCAGCATTAAGAAATGTGAAAACCTCTCCTACCCCAACTGACGAGAACCTTTCTGGTACATGTGATACCCTAATGCCTTCAGATTCAAGTGCAGTTTTTGTTTTTGGACCCACTGCAATTACGGTCGTATTTGCTACAGCAAGCTGGAGTTTTTCATATTTGGAGATTTTTTTTGCAGTATCAAACAAAAGTTTTACTGCCTTTGAGCTCATAAAAACAGAATAATCCGGATCATCTGTCTTTACTGCATCTAAAAATTCGTCCACCATTCCCTCCCCTTTGCTTACAAGTTCTATCGTTGGCAATGAGATTGCTTTTGCTTTTGCATTAGATATCAATCTAGTAAACTCCTCCGAGTCTTCTTTGGATCTGGTAATAGCAATGATTTTTCCCTGCATCATCATCTCCACCCTATTTTACCAGAGAGATTTACCACCTTGCCGACTACAACGATGGTCGGAGGTTTGACTTTTGCTTCGTTGACCTTTCTAGATATGTTCAAGAGTGTACCTTTTATCATCTTGTGTTCATCAGTGGTTCCGTTTTGAATCACTGCCACCGGTGTATTCTTGCTCAACCCTCCGCTGATCAATTTTTTTGATATGATATCAAGTCTTGATAGGCCCATCATGATTACTATGGTATCTACTGCGTTTGCAAGTTTTTTCCAGTCAACTACGCCTTCAGTTTTCTTTGCGTCCTCATGACCTGTTACAAATACTACAGATGATGCATATTTTCTGTGTGTTAGAGGAATTCCAGAATATGCTGCAGAACCAATGCCAGATGTTATACCAGGAATTATTTCATATTTGACTTTATGTTTTCGTAGAAACTCTGCTTCTTCCCCACCTCTTCCAAAAATAAAAGGATCTCCCCCCTTTAGTCGTACAACATTTTTATTTTTTTTCGCAAATTTTACCATCATATCATTTGTTGTATTCTGGTGTTTGTAATCATCACCAACATCTCTTCCAACATACATCTTTTCAGCCCTTTTTGGGATCATGCCAACTATTTTTTTACTCACCAATCTGTCATAGAGGACTATATCTGCAGACTTGATAGATTCAACTGCCTTTAGTGTGATAAGTTTTGGGTCTCCAGGACCAGCACCAACAATGAAAACTTTGCCAGTCATTTGTTATTCCATTCCTCTACTTTTTCTCTCCAGTCCTTTGCAATGTCTGAAATTCCCTTTTCACGGAGCTCTGTCGCAACTTGTTTACCAAGATCATTTGCCTTGCTTGTTTCCGAGTCTTTTTCCACCATTATAGATTTTTTCCCATCTATTGAATATACTATTACTTTTAATTTTAGACGATCATTGTCTCTGTGAGCGAATGCTCCAACCGGAAATCGGCACCCAGAATCAACAAACATTGAAAGCGATCTTTCTGCCTCTATTGCATTCCGAGTCTCTGGATCTTCAATTTTTTTGAGCAACTCGATCAATGAAACATTATCTTTTCGTGATACTATGCCAAGCGCTCCCTGTCCTGGAGATGGTGGAAATGTGTCCATTGACAATCTCTGAAATTTTACACCAAGCCCCAATCTTGTGATTCCTGCTTGGGCCAAGACTACACCGTCAAATTCCCCATCATGGACTTTTCGTATTCTTGTTTCAATATTGCCTCTAATTGGTTTCACTACAACATCTGGTCTAATTCTTGTAATTTGTACCGCCCTTCTCAAGCTACTTGTGCCAATGAGTGCCCCCTTTTTTATTGTGTTTAACATACTTCCATCATTTGCTATAAAGACATCATTTGCTTCTTCTCTTTTTGGAACACATGCTAGTACCAGATCTTCTGGTAATTCCACGGGAACATCTTTTAGGCTGTGCACTGCAAAGTCAACCTTTCTTTCTGCCACTGCCCTATCAATCTCTTTTTCAAATATTCCTTTTTGGTTTATTGTGAAAAGAGGCCGTGCATCAGTATCCCCCTGTGTCTTTATTGTAATTATTTCAAATTCTGTCTGGGGAGATTTTTTTTTAATTTCTGATACCACCCAGTTTGTTTGAGTAAGTGAGAGCTGACTACCTCTAGTTCCAATCACATATTTCATGATTTCACCGCTTTTAGTGCTTTCTCGTAACCAGAAATTGTTTTTTTCACATCATCCTTAGAATGTGCATATGACAGAAAAACTGTTTCAAATTGGGATGGTGCAATAAATATTTCATTTTTGAGTAATATTTCAAATAACTTTTTGAATTTCACCATGTCTGCTTTTTTTGCAGATGAGTAATCCACAACTGGCTCATCTGTAAAAAAGATCTGAAACATAGACGAAATAGAATTAATTTGGTGGGGAATTTTCAGGTCTGATGCTAAATCATGTATTGCAGAAACTAGCTTGGTGCAATTCTTTTCAAGTTTTGGATATAATTTGGACTGGAGTTTATTCATGGTCTTGACAGATGCTATTCCAGCAGAGACAGATATGGGATTTCCTGCATATGTACTTGCCTGATATACTTTTCCTTCTGGAGACAGCATGTCCATGATCTCACTTTTCCCCCCCACTGCAGCAATAGGAAAACCATTTCCTAGAGCCTTACCAAGAGTTGTAATATCTGGCTGTATTGAAAAATATTTTTGAGCGCCGCCAGAGGACATTCTAAATCCTGTTACTACCTCATCAAAAATTAATACAATGTTTTTTTCTGAGGTTATTTTTCTTAAGTCATTTAGAAAATTCTTTGCAGGCAATACTAGTCCCATGTTTGCAAGAACAGGTTCTACAATTACTGCAGCTATATCATCTTCTTTTTCCAATAACGATTGTAATTGTTGAGAGTTGTTATACTGAACGACAAGAGTATTTTTTGAGACTTCGTCCAAGCTTCCCTCAGAGACAGACATGCCAATATGTGCAGCACCAGAACCGGCTTTGACCAAAACATAATCATGTGCACCATGATAACATCCTTCAAATTTTACTATTTTTTTCTTTTTTGTGAATCCCCTTGCCAACCTAATAGATGTCATGGTTGCTTCACTGCCAGTATTAACTAGCCGTACTTTTTCCATAGATGGAAAATTTCCAGATATTAATTCAGAAAGATCTACCTCAATTTCAGTAGGGGCACAGTAAAGGGTTCCCTTTCCTAGCTGCCTTTTTACATCAGAAATTATTTCTTTGCGCCCGTGTCCAAGAAGCAATGCGCCATATGCGTTACAGTAATCAAGATAATGTCTCCCATCTACATCCCACAATGTACTACCTTTGGCTTTTTTTACAAAGAATGGATACGGATCATAGTATCTTACGGGACTGTTTATGCCAGACGGTATGATTTTTTTGGCACGGGAAAACAGGTTCTTGGAACTTGTCATCATATAGAAAATGGACAGTTGTAATTATAATCTATATGAAAAATAGTGTTTTGCTAAAAATTTAGCGGAGTTTTACCTGGCAGTTTGTAACTAGATCTTTTGCTGGGCTGCCAAGGCTGCAAGTGTTCTGTCCACTTCCACCTTGGATTATGTTGCTTCCAGTGCCTGCAAACACCTGCATATTTCCATTTCCTCCTCTTATGACGTTATCACCATTACCTGCGTAAATTGTATTGGTGCCATTTCCTGCATATATGATATTGTTACCATCTCCAGCAATTACACAGTCACCAGATGAACCCTCATGAATTACATCATTGCCCCCTAGTCCAATTATCAGATTTGGCACCATCGAGCCTGTTAGTGTGTCACTGCTATTTGTTCCCATAACCAAGTTATAGTCAGAAGATGGTTTTCCACATGCAAGCACTGTAACAGTTTGATCGAGTGTCTTTTCATTGCCAAACTTGTCAGTTGCAGTCCATTGTACTATTGTTTTACCAATGTGAAATAGTCCAGTAGAGTTACTTGTTATTTTCGGTGAGGCGTCGATTATTCCTGTACCATTAGCATTTCCTATCACAAGAGGTGTTTCAAATGCCGTTGCATCAGTTACTACATCTACAGGAATTGTCAATTGTGGTGGTGATCTATCAACAACTTGAATTATCTGAGTAGCATTGGCCACATTCCCCGCTTCATCTTTTGCAGTCCACGTTACAGTAGTATTCCCGAATGGGAATAATATTGGAGCATTATTTGAAATTGTGACTAATTGTACATTATCGCTAGCTGTCAAGTTTCCAATATCAACACGAGTTCCTGTAGAGCTTGTAGCATTTACTATGATGTTATGCGGTGCAGTTATCTTTGGTGCTGTAGTATCAACTACATCAACTGTCTGTGTGGCATTTGCCTTGTTGCCAGATGCGTCTGTTGCAATCCATAGAATACTGGTCTTGCCAAGCGGGAATGTCTTTGATGCGTTGTTTGTTATTGTGACTTGTTGGATGTCAGTTGCAGTAGCATTCCCTATTGGAACTAGGTTGTCTTTTAGTGATGTCGCTTCAAATGTGATACCTGCTGGAACGGTTAGTTTTGGCGGCGTGGTATTTTCCACATCAACTATCTGTGTAACATTTGCCTTGTTGCCAGATGCGTCTGTTGCAATCCACAATACGCTAGTCTTGCCAAGCGGGAATGTTTTTGGAGCATTGTTTGTTATTGTTACCGGTTCTATGTTAGATACATTTGGTGGCATTAGTGATACAGTATTGTTATCAATAGATGTCGCTTCAAATGTAACATTGGCTGGAATGGTTAGTTTTGGCGGAGTTGTATGAACTACATCAACTATCTGTGTGGCATTTGCCTTGTTGCCAGATGCGTCTGTTGCAATCCATAATACGCTAGTCTTGCCAAGCGGGAATGTTTTTGGAGCATTGTTTGTTATTGTTACCGGTTCTATGTTAGATACATTTGGTGGCATTAGGGATACAGTATTGTTATCAATAGATGTCGCTTCAAATGTAACATTGGCTGGAATGGTTAGTTTTGGCGGAGTTGTATGAACTACATCAACTATCTGTGTGGCATTTGCCTTGTTGCCAGATGCGTCTGTTGCAATCCATAATACGCTAGTCTTGCCAAGCGGGAATGTCTTTGGAGCATTGTTTGTTATCGTTACCGGTTCTATGTCAGTTGCAGTAGCATTTCCTATTGGTATGGTATTATTGTTAAGAGAAGTTGCCTCAAAGGTGATACCTGCTGGAACGGTTAGTTTTGGCGGTGTGGTATTTTCCACATCAACTATCTGTGTGGCATTTGCCTTGTTGCCTGCCTCATCAGTTGCCACCCACAATATGGTAGTCTTGCCAAGCGGGAATGTCTTTGATGCGTTGTTTGTGAGTGAGACCAACTTGATGTTATCAGTTGCAGTAGCATTTCCTATTGATATAGAATTATCAGAAATTGATTTTGCTACCATATTGACTTGAGAA